>NZ_JABWRA010000028.1:0-81786 GCF_014268705.1 Pseudomonas sp. SWRI179
GGAGCTTGCTCCCGCTGGGTCGCGCAGCGGCCCCAAAAAAGCGATGAGCGCTGCGCACTCAAGCGGGAGCAAGCTCCCTCGCCACAAAAGCTTTCCCAGCCATCACGGGTCTGTCTGAAAAAGTGATGTTGGATGGACCGCCGCCTTCGCGAGCAGGCTCGCTCCCACAGTTTTGGCCAGGCTGTCCCCCGCAGATTCTATGTTCACCCCAAATTCCTGTGGGAGCGGGCTTGCTCGCGAAGGCGGTCTCGCAGCCACAATGATGTTGCGCCAGGCGCCTGATCCGCCGGGGCGCGGTATGATGGCGGCCCGGTTCGCGGCGGCGACACGCCTGTCGATCAACCCAACTATTCGAGGAACAGAGATGACCCCCTGGCTGACCGTAGTGGGCATCGGTGAAGACGGCTTCAAGGGCCTGGGCCGAACGGCTCGCCATGCCTTGCTGCGAGCATCGCGGATCCTGGGCAGCCCTCGCCAGTTGGAGCTGTTGCCCCTGTGTATCCGCGGCGAGCGGGAGCTGTGGCCTAGCCCGTTTTCCCTGGAGCCGCTGCTCGCTCGGCAGGGCGAACCGGTGTGCGTGCTGGCCAGCGGCGATCCGATGTTCTATGGCGTGGGCGCCAGCCTGGCGAAACAGGTGCCGAGCGACCAGATGCTGGTCATCCCCGCGCCATCCTCCTGTTCACTGGCCGCGGCGCGCATGGGCTGGCCGTTGCAGGAAGTGGTCACGCTGTCGCTGGTGGCGCGTCCCCTGGCGGCGCTCAATGGGCATTTATCCACAGGCGTCAGGCTGTTGCTGCTGAGCAACGACCGCCACAGCCCCGCCGCCGTGGCGAGCTTACTTCGCGAGCGGGGCTTCGGCCCAAGCGCCATGACGGTGCTGGAACACTTGGGCGGCACGGCAGAACGACGGATCGAAAGCACTGCGACACAATGGTCCGACACCACCGTCGCCGACCTGAACCTGATCGCCGTCGAATGCCGGGGCGAACCGTCGACACCGCGCCTGTCACGCCTGGCCGGTTTGCCGGACACCGCGTTCGAACATGACGGCCAGTTGACCAAACGCGACGTGCGCGCCATCACCCTCGCCCGCCTCGCCCCCACACCCGGCGAGCTGCTCTGGGACGTCGGCGCCGGCAGCGGCTCCATCGGCATCGAATGGATGCGCACCCACCCCAGTTGCCGGGCCCTGGCCATCGAAGCCGACGAAGGCCGGCAAGGCTTGATCGAACGCAACCGCGACACCCTCGGCGTACCGGGCCTGCAACTGATTCGCGGCAGTGCCCCGCAGGCGCTGGAAAACCTCGAACGTCCGGACGCGGTGTTCATCGGCGGCGGCGTCACCCGCGAAGGCGTGCTCGACGCCTGCTGGGCCCAACTCAAGCCCGGCGGTCGGCTGGTCGCCAATGCCGTGACCCTGCAAAGCGAAATGACCTTGATGCACTGGCGCGAACGTCACGGCGGTGAACTGACCCGCATCCACATCGCCCAGGCCCAGCCCTTGGGCGAGTTCGACACCTGGCGCCAGGCCTTGCCGATCACCTTGCTCGACCTGGTCAAACCTCTCGATGCGTGACGAAACCGCCGAACAACCCGCCCCCTTGCGCAGTGGCCTGACCACCGGCAGCTGCGCCACGGCCACCAGCCTGGCAGCCGCGCGACTGCTGCTTTGCGGCACCGAAGCCGATGCCGTGGAAATCGTGCTGCCCAAGGGCAAGCAGGTGCAGATGCGCCTGGAGTTCTGCCGGCTGACCGAACAAGGCGCCGAAGCCGGGACGATCAAGGACGCCGGCGATGACCCGGACGTGACCCACGGCGCCCTGTTGTTTTCCCAGGTGCGCTTGATCGCCGAACCCGGCGTGCGTTTCATCGCCGGTCGCGGCGTCGGCACGGTGACGCGCCCCGGGTTGGTGCTGGGCGTCGGTGAGCCGGCGATCAACCCGGTGCCGCGCAAAATGATCAACGATCACCTGGGTCGCTTGGCCGAAGAATGCGGTTATGCCGGAGGTTTCGAAGTCACGGTCAATGTCGAGGGCGGCGAAGCCCTGGCGTTGAAAACCATGAATCCGCGATTGGGCATCCTCGGCGGCCTGTCGATCCTTGGCACCAGCGGCATCGTCCGGCCGTTCTCTTGCGCGGCCTACATTGCCTCGATCCACCAGGGCATCGACGTGGCGAAAACCAACGGCTACCTGCACATCGCCGCCTGCACCGGCAATGCCAGCGAAGACACGATGCGCCGGGTCTACAACCTGCCGGAAATCGCCCTGATCGAAATGGGCGACTTCGTCGGCGCCGTGCTCAAGCATGTGCGCAAGGTGCCGGTGGAAAAACTCAGCCTCTGCGGCGGCTTTGGCAAGATCAGCAAACTCGCCGCCGGCCACATGGACCTGCACAGCCGCCATTCGAGCATCGACCTGCCACAACTGGCCGAATGGGCGGCTGCCATCGGTGCCGATGAGATGTTGCAGCAAGGCATTCGAGAAGCCAACACCAGCCAACAGGCCCTGGCGATGGCCAGCGCCGCCGGCATCGCCCTCGGTGACGCGGTGTGCGAACACGCGCTGGCCTTCGCGCGCAGCGTGGTGCCGGCCCAGGTCCAGGTCGAAGTCTTCGCCATCGACCGCCAGGGTGGGATTGTCGGTCACGCCGGAGCTCTGCCATGAAGAGCCCTGACATGAAGAGCCTTGAAATGAAACGCATCCTGCTGCTCGGCGGCGTCACCGAAGCCCTGGCCATCGCCCGCACCCTCGGGGCCCAACACATCTACAGCCTGGCCGGCATCGGTCGCATCCCCACCGACCTGACCTGCCAGGTGCGCGTCGGCGGCTACGGCGGCGCCGAAGGGCTGGCGCACTTCATCCGCGCCGAGGGCATCGACCTGCTGCTGGACGCCACCCACCCCTACGCCGCCCAGATCAGCCACAACGCCGCCCACGCGGCCCGTGCCTGCGCCATCCCCTGCTGGGCCCTGCGCCGCCCGGCCTGGCAACCCCAGGCCGGCGATGACTGGCGCGAAGTGGCCGACTGGGCTGAACTGATCCAGGCCCTGAAACCCTTCCATCGCCCCCTCTTCACCCTCGGCCGTGAACCGCTGCAACATCTGCATGAAATTCCGCCAGAGCAATTCTGGACCCTGCGCGCCCTGGACATTTACCCCGGTAACGAACGCTGCGAAGTGATTGGGGCCCGTGGTCCTTTTCATATCGAGGGCGAGCGTGAATTGTTCGAACGGCGGCGGATTGATGTGCTTGTGAGCAAGAACAGCGGTAGCACGGCGACTGAACCGAAGCTGGAGGTGGCGCGGGAACGGAGGTTGCCGGTGTTGGTGTTGAAGCGGCCGGTGCTGGCGGGGGTGGATCGGGAGTTTGGGACGGTGGATGAGGTGTTGCAGGGGCTGCGGCAGTTGGTCTGACAGAAAACTGCACCGTCCTAAAAGCCTGTCCTGTCAGAACTACGTCAGCAGGCTACATCACCTTGCGTCGCTGCCTACAACTACGCCAGAATCCGCCGGTTTGTGCGCCTTGGAGGCCCTCGGTAACTTGATTCCCGTCACTGCCCTTCAGTGATCGGGTTTAGTCGCCCGAGGTTTTCAGCGGGTTCACAAGCTTCGTCAGTCAGGTATTTCATCCCTGCACTTGATGGTGGTTGTGCGCAGGGCGCCTTCGGGCGCGCCGGTAATGCTGGACTCCCCGGTCGACTAACCTGCGCACAGCCGCCGCCCTGTGGCGAGGGAGCTTGCTCCCGCTGGGCTGCGCAGCAGCCCCAAAAAAGCGGACGCGATATTCCTGACACACAGCAATGTCCGATTTTAGGGCCGCTCCGCGCCCCAGCGGGAGCAAGCTCCCTCGCCACAAAAGCACTCATTCGAAGATCTGTTGCTACTGTTAACACAAGCCCTGCGACCCTACACCGCACGTGGCTTTTTTACTTCTCAACCCTGATCAGGCTAAATACCGCCACCTGATCGCCCAACCGAGCGGATTGCCCCATGTCCCGACAACGGCTTGCATTTGCCTGGATCGCCTGCTTCGCAGTGCTGTTCAACATGCTTGCCATGCCGCTTTCCAACAGCGGTGGCGCGACTGCTGATGCACCAGCCGAGCAGCTGTTGTGGGGCAGTTTCTGCTCATCCAGCGGCACGAGAATGGTGGCGATTTCCCTGGGCAAGCTCGAACAGGGCACGCCGCAACAGGACAGTCATTCAACGATGCAGCATTGCTGGTGCTGCTCAGGTTCCCCGCCGTTGGTGGCGCTCGCCGGGCATGTCCCGCAGTTGTATCTGGATGCTCAACTGGCCCATCGTGCCGCCACCCATTCGAAACTCGACAGCCCTACCCCGCGCCAGCAATGGCCCAGCCTGAACCCTCGCGCCTCGCCTCTGGCCTGATTCTTCCCGCATAAACCTGCGCCCTGAATCGTTCCGGAGATTTTCCATGTTGAACAAACTTATCCTGCTGGCCGCCCTGCTGCTTCCCGTCGGCATCGCCCAAGCTCACCAATACAAGGCGGGCGAGCTTGAGATCGCTCATCCGTGGTCCCAAGAGTTGCCACCCAACGCGCCTACTGTTGCCGCATATTTCGTGATTCACAACAGCGGCACGACCGCGGACAAACTGCTCAGCGTCGACTCGCCCATCGCCGGCAAAGCCGAGCTCCATGAGCATGTGATGCAAAACGACCTGATGAAAATGCAACCGGTGCCCGTCGTGAATATCGCCCCCGGTGCGACCGTCACCTTCGCGCCGATGGCGTATCACGTAATGCTGCTGGACCTGAAAGACCGCAGCCTGCTCAGCGACGGCAAACGCTTCCCCATGACCCTGCATTTCGAAAAAGCCGGGGATGTCACGGTGGATGTCGCGGTGCAGAAAAAAGCACCCGACGGCACCAAGACGCATAAGCACGGCCAGTAAGACGTAGCCGCCCATGCAACCTCGTCGCGCCAGCCTGTCCAGGCACCGCCGTCAGCCCATGAGCCTGACCCGCGGCAGCTGGATCAGCCTGTTCGCCATGCTGATGATCTTTATCGGTCCGCTGGTTTCCCAGTCGATGCCGATGGATCAGCGCATGTCTTCGTCCATGCCTGTGTCCATGAGTATGGACATGGAGATGGGCATGGACATGACGGCGCACGAAGCGCCCGCAGCCGAACATTGCCCGCCCCAGAGCGAGCACCACGCGTTGTGGGAAAAGTGCGGTTATTGCAGCCTGCTGTTCAATTGCCCCGCGCTGCCCGGCGGCCACACCTTCGCGGTCTTCGACACACCCCACACCAGCATCTACACCCGTTCTTCCCCACGCCTGGGCCATGCCCGGTCGGCGTTCTTCCCAGGTGCCCGCACCCGCGCACCGCCCCTCGACGCGTAAACCCGACACTTATTTCTCCCGGTCGTACAAGACAGTCCCAGGCTGCCCGACCGTGTCGTCTACGTCTGTTCGATGGAATCATCATGTCCAGGTTTTCTGCCGGCATCGCGTTGGGCTCTGCCCAGGTTCGCTGCCCCCTGAACGAGCCACGGGTTCGTTCGCGCCAAACCATTGCCGCACTGTGCGGCCTGCTGCTCACCCCGTTCGCGCTGGCCGATGAGCACGAGCATCACGACCATCCGGTCGAAGAACTGAGCCCGACGGTCATCACCGCCGTCGCCCCCAGCTCGCCGCTGACCGTCGTCACCAATCCCAAGGACCCGCGCCAACCGGTGCCGGCCAGCGATGGCGGCGATTACCTCAAGACCATTCCCGGCTTCGCCCTGGTGCGCAACGGCGGCACTAATGGCGACCCGGTGTTGCGCGGCATGTTCGGCTCACGGCTGAACATCCTCACCAACGGCAGCATGCTGCTGGGTGCTTGCCCGGGCCGGATGGACGCGCCGACGTCCTACATCTCGCCGGAAACCTACGACACGCTCACCGTCATCAAAGGCCCGCAAACCGTGCTCTGGGGCCCCGGCGCATCGGCCGGGACCGTGCTGTTCGAGCGCGAGCCGGAGCAGTTCGGCGAGCTGGGCACCCGGGTCAATGCCAGTGTGCTGGCCGGCTCCAACGGCCGTTTCGACAAGGTGGTGGATGCCGCCGCCGGTGGGCCCCTGGGCTATGTGCGGGTGATCGGCAACACCGCCCATTCGGACGATTACCGCGACGGCAATAACGACACCGTGCCGTCGCGCTATGACAAATGGAATGGCGACGTCGCCCTCGGCTGGACGCCGGACGCCGATACCCTGCTGGAGCTGACGGCCGGCAAGGGTGACGGTGAAGCGCGCTACGCCGGGCGCGGCATGGACGGTTCGCAGTTCAAGCGCGAAAGCCTCGGGCTGCGTTTCGAGCGTTCGAACATCGGTGACGTGTTGGATAAAGTCGAAGCCCAGGTCTACTACAACTACGCCGACCACGTGATGGACAACTACACCCTGCGCACGCCGTCCGGCACCGGGATGATGGCCGGGCCCATGGCCTCCAATGTCGATCGCCGCACCCTCGGCGCGCGCATCAAGGCCACTTGGCGCTGGGCCGATGTGCAATTGATCAGCGGCCTGGACGCCCAGACCAACGAGCATCGCCAACGCAGCAGCATGGGCGTGGACACCTACAAGGACCTGCCGTACACCAAGGACGCCGACTTCCACAATTACGGGGTGTTCGGCGAACTGACCTGGTACGCCGCCGACCGCGACCGAGTGATCACCGGCGCCCGGCTCGATCGCGCCTCGGCCAAGGATTACCGCCAGAGCATCGGTTCCGGCATGTCGGCCCGTCCCAATCCTACTGCCGATGACACCCGCGCCGACACGCTGCCCAGCGGTTTCGTCCGCTACGAGCACGACCTGGACGACAGCCCCGCCACCCTCTACGCAGGCATCGGTCACGCGCAACGGTTCCCGGATTACTGGGAGCTGTTCTCGCCGAACGCCGGCCCGAGCGGTTCGCTGAATGCTTTCGACGCGATCAAGCCGGAGAAAACCACCCAGCTCGACTTCGGCCTGCAGTACAAGACCGAAACCCTCGAAGCCTGGGCATCGGGATACGTCGGGCAGGTACGCGACTACATCCTGTTCGACTACACGCCGGGGATGATGGGCACCACTTCCCGGGCCGAGAACATCGACGCACGGATCATGGGCGGAGAACTGGGCGCGGCCTACAAGCTCACCGAGCGCTGGAAAGCCGACGCCACCCTGGCCTACGCCTGGGGCAAGAACAGCAGCGACGGCAACGCCCTGGCGCAGATGCCACCGCTGGATGCGCGCCTGGGCCTGACCTACAGCGAAGACCGCTGGAGCGCCGGAGCCTTGTGGCGGGTGGTGGCCGCGCAGCACCGGGTCGATGAAAACAAGGGCAACGTGGTGGGCAAGGACTACGGCAAAAGCTCGGGGTTCGGGGTCTTCTCCCTCAACGGCGCCTACCGCATCAACCCGCACTGGAAGGTCAGCAGTGGCGTCGACAACCTGTTCGGCAAAGCCTACGCCGAGCACTTGAACCTGGCCGGCAACGCCGGGTTCGGCTACCCGGCGAGCGACCCCCAGGCCATCAACGAACCGGGGCGCACGCTCTGGACGAAGGTGGATATGAGTTTCTAACAACACAGGCAAGGCCTGACACCTGACCTTGTGGCGAGGGAGCTTGCTCCCGCTCGGTTGCGTAGCAACCGCAGAAAGCCAGGGACTGCTGCGCAGTCCAGCGGGAGCAAGCTCCCTCGCCACAAGGTCTGTGTTTAAGGCTCCCTGCTTATCGGTTGCCTGGCAACCGCTAAAAACATAACAACCCAATTTGCCCTGCGGAGCGCTTTGCAATGAGCCAACCGAAACCGAATTTCTACAACCTGGCCTGGCGCTGGCATTTTTATGCCGGGCTGTTCGTGGCGCCGTTCATGGTGATGCTGGCCCTGACCGGGATCATTTACCTGTTCAAGCCGCAACTCGACCCATTGATGTACGGCAGCCTGCTGAACGTGCCGGCCGGGCATCACGCCCTGGCGGCGGACGACCTGCTCAAGCAGGTCCGCCAGGCTTACCCCGAAGGTCAGGTCAAGCAGTACCTGCCACCGGTCAACGCCGAGCGCAGCGCGCAGTTCGTGGTGATCGACAAGGGTCGGGAGTTGAATGTGTTCATCGACCCGTACCACGGTGATGTCCTCGGCGAGCAGGACGCGAAAGACAATCTGCAAGCCATGGCCCGAGCGATACACGGCGAGTTATTGATCGGCACGGTGGGTGACCGATTGGTGGAAATGGCCGCCGGCTGGGGCGTGGTGCTGGTGGTCTCCGGCCTCTACCTGTGGTGGCCGCGCGGGCAATCATCGGCGGGTGTGCTGTGGCCGCGCTGGAGCGCGCGCGGTCGGGTGTTCTGGCGCGACGTGCACGTTGTCGTCGGTTTCTGGGGCGCGGCATTCCTGCTGGTGATGCTGCTCAGCGGCATGACCTGGACCGGCTTCTGGGGCAAGCAATACGCCGACCTCTGGAACCGCTTCCCGGCGGCGATGTGGAATGACGTGCCCAAGTCCGACGTCGAGGCCGGCAGCCTCAACAACGCCCATCGCCAGACTGTGCCGTGGGCCATGGAAAACACGCCGATGCCGATGTCTGGCGACCATGCCGAGCACATGGCCCACGGCAGCATGCACGAGGGTCCCGCCGCCCCGGCCGTCAGCCTGCAAGCGGTGCAGGATATCGCCACCGAGCGCAAGGTCGAGCCTGGCTACAGCATCACGCTTCCAACGACCGCCTCGGGCGTGTTCACCATCGCCGTGTTCGCCGATGACCCGCGCAACGATGCGACCCTGCACGTGGATCAATACACCGGCAAGGTCCTGGCCGATGTGCGCTGGGAGCATTACGGTATCGTGGCCCGCGCCACCGAGACCGGCGTAATGCTGCACGAAGGCAAGATGTTCGGCCCGCTGAACCAGATTCTCGTGCTGCTGGTTTGCCTGATGATCCTGCTCAGCGCGGTGAGTGGCCTGGTGATCTGGTGGAAGCGCCGGCCCCAGGGCAAGTTCGGCGTGCCGCCACTGCGCCACGACCTGCCGACCTGGAAGACCGGGGTGTTGATCATGTTGTCCCTGGCGCTGGTGTTCCCGTTGGTGGGCGCTTCGCTGGTGGTGGTGTGGGCGCTGGATCGGCTTGTTACCCGGCTCAATCGCCAGCCTGAGATTGCCTCATCTTCAAACTGAAGACAGTGCGTTAACGGAAGGTGGCGCGAAACCTCTACAATCGTGCTCGCTTTCCAAACCACGAACACAGTTAAAACTGTGGGAGCGGGCTTGCTCGCGAATGCGGTGTGTCAGACACATGAATGTTGACTGACACACCGCATTCGCGAGCAAGCCCGCTCCCACAATGAGACTGTGTTCCATACCAAATGCCGAGTAACCGCATGACCTCCCTAACCCTCTCCCACCTCGCCTGGACGCCCCTGGGCCATGGCCACTGTCATCACCAGTTCCAGCTGCGTGATGCCACGCTGCAGGTGGCGGCCGGGGAGTTTGTCGGGTTGATCGGGCCCAACGGCAGCGGCAAGACCAGCCTGTTGCGCTGCGCCTATCGCTTCAGCCGGCCAGAACATGGCGAGGTCAGGCTCGGACATCACAACCTCTGGAAACAGTCCTCGCGCTGGTGCGCCCAACGCATCGCCGTGGTGCTGCAAGAATTTCCCGATGCCTTCGGCCTGACGGTGGAGGAAGTGGTCGCCATGGGCCGCACGCCCCACAAAGGTCTATTCGACAGCGACAATCACGAAGACCGCCGGCTGGTGCTCCAGGCATTGGCATCGGCAGGGCTCGAAGGTTTTGGCGATCATGCTTTCGCCACGCTGTCGGGAGGGGAAAAACAGCGGGTGATCCTCGCCCGTGCCCTGGCCCAGCAACCGCAGTTGCTGATCCTCGACGAGCCGACCAACCACCTCGACCCGCACTATCAATTGCAATTGCTGCAACTGATCAAGGGCCTGGGCATCGGCACCCTCGCCAGCCTCCACGATTTGAACCTGGCCGCCGCTTTCTGCGACCGCCTGTACGTGATCGAATACGGGCGCATCGTCGCCAGCGGCACGCCCAAGGACGTCCTCACGGCAGAGCTGTTGCGCGAGGTGTTCGGCGTCGACGCCCTGGTGGATGAGCACCCGCTGTCCGGCTACCCACGAATCACCTGGATAACCCAACCATGACTTTGCGTTTCCTGCTGTTGCTGCCCCTCCTGCTGGTCAGCACGAATGCCCTGGCCGAAGCCACCCGCTACCCGTTGACGGTCCAGAGCTGCAACCGCCAAGTGGTTTTCAACGAGGCCCCTCGCCATGCGGTCAGCCATGACATCAACATGACGCAGATGATGCTCGCCCTGGGCCTCAAGCCGCGCATGGTCGGCTACAGCGGTATCAGCGGCTGGAAATCGGTGACACCCGAGATGGCGAATATCCTCGACGGCCTGCCGGAACTGGCCGCCAAATATCCCTCGGTGGAAACCCTGCTCGATGCCAACGTCGACTTTTTCTTCGCGGGCTGGGACTACGGCATGCGCGTGGGCGGCGACCTGACGCCGCAGACCTTGCAACCGCTGGGCATCAACGTCTACGAACTGACCGAATCCTGCGCCTTCGTGATGAAACGCCCGGCGGCCTCCCTGGAAGACACCTACAACGACCTGCGCAACCTCGGCAAGATCTTCGATGTGCAGGATCGCGCCAATGCGCTGATCGCGACGATGCAGGCCCAGGTGGCCGAAACGCGCAAGCACCTGCCGACCCGACAACCGCGCGTGTTCCTGTATGACAGCGGCGAAGACCGTGCCATGACCTCCGGCCGTCTCGGCATGCCTCAGGCGTTGATTGACGCAGCCGGCGGACGCAACATCCTCGAGGACGTGGAAACCAGTTGGACCCGGGTGAACTGGGAGAACGTGGTCGAACGCAACCCGCAGGTGATCGTGATCGTCGACTACGGCGAAGTCAGCGCCGAGCAGAAGCAACAATTCCTGCTGGATAACCCGGCCCTGCAATCGGTGGATGCCATCAAGCAGCGGCGCTTCATTGTGATCCCTTACGTGCAGGCCACGCCGGGCATCGATAACGTGCTGGCGGTGCAAACCCTGGCACGGGGTTTCCACGACCAATGAATAATCGTCGCTACGGCGCCCTGCTGATGGTCCTCGGCGCGCTGTTGCTGGTGTCGTGCGTGGTGTCACTGGGCTTTGGCCCGGCGCGGGTGCCGGTGGCCGTGGTCTGGGATCTGCTGCTGCACAAGGCCTTCGGTGTGGGCGAGGTCTATTGGACGCCCGGCCAGGAACATATCGTCTGGCTGATCCGCGTCCCGCGCCTGCTGCTCGGAGCCCTGGTCGGTGCCGGGCTGGCGCTGATCGGCGCGGTGCTGCAAGCGGTGACGCGCAACCCGCTGGCCGATCCGCACCTGTTGGGTGTCACCTCCGGTGCGACCTTGGGGGCGGTGATCGTGGTGTTGCATGTCGGTGAAATAATCGGTTTGCTGACCCTGCCTGTCGCGGCCTTCATCGGCGCGCTGCTGAGCATGTTGCTGGTGTTGGCCATCGCTGCCCGCCAAGGCCGGCTGGAGAGTGATCGGCTGTTGCTGTGTGGCGTGGCGGTGTCCTTCGTGATGATGGCGGCGGCCAACCTGTTGTTGTTCCTCGGTGATCATCGTGCCAGTTCGGCGGTGATGTTCTGGATGCTCGGCGGCCTGGGCCTGGCCCGCTGGGAACTGCTGGCCGTGCCGGCCGCCAGTGTGCTGCTGGGGCTGGTGTTGCTGCTGGGCATGGCCCGGCCGTTGAACGCGCTGATGGCCGGCGAACAGACCGCCGTGACCCTGGGTTTGAACGCGGCGAAGGTGCGGTTGTGGATTTTCCTGATCGCGTCGCTGATGACCGGCGTACTGGTGTCCATCAGCGGCTCGATCGGTTTTGTCGGGCTGATGGTGCCGCACATTGCCCGGCGCCTGGTGGGTGCAGAGCATCGGCGGCTGCTGCCGGCTTGCGTGCTGCTCGGCAGCCTGTTCCTGGTGTGGGTGGACGTGGCGGCCCGCACGTTGATCGCGCCGGAGGACTTGCCGATTGGGGTCGCCACAGCTGCTATCGGCGGACTGTTCTTTATCGGTCTGATGCGCCGTCGCTGAAAAGATGCTTCTTTTTGTAGACGCCGAATAACTCGGTCCCAAGGCCTCCATTGCGAAAATGCTCGAGCTCCGCTCGCACCAGTTCAATCACTAAGGCCCGGTCTTCAGCTTGTTCAAGATTGAAATTCCCGCTGTAGGCAAGATTCACCATTCGCCAGAGGAAGCAGTTGGTGCGGTAAACGTCTACCGGCTTCAGCCAACGCTCAAGGAGCGCGGTAATCTCCTCGCTTCGAATCCCCTCGAAACAACCAATCGAATGGTCCTTGTCCGGAATGACAGCATCGACAACCTGAGTGTCGGCATTGAGTCGGTAGCGCGCCGGCAAGGAAGAGAATGCGGCGTCAGCGGCGATTATTGCGTCGGGCCACAAGCGATTGCCATTACGTCCCACGGCCTCCCCCACACTCCAGAACTCTCCATCATTTTTCAAACTACGGGAGATAAAGCGCATGACCTTTTCCAGTTCTACCAAATGATGCAATGCCGACACACAAATAATGACATCCCACTGTTCACCGGTAGGCACCAGGTTATTCGCATCCGCCACGATCAAATCGAGGTGGATCCCTGGCGGAAACTGCTTTGCCGCGATTTGAAGCAGATCTTCATTGATATCCAGCAACGACCATTCCACGCCTTCGGGAACAGCCGCTGACCAACCGGCCTCTATCCGCGCGGCGCCACTGCAGATCGACAAGACCTTTATCGCCCCGTGGTCCGTGACTTTCCGGCGTAGCCTCGCTTGAAAGTCAGGCGGCATTTGCGGGACGTTCGCCCTCAGCAGACGCGTCGCATAAGCGTAGGCGGCCTCTCCTTCAAACGGCTCCAAAATGACCATGTCAGCCGGCGCACCAGGCCCTTGCGCCTGAACCGGTCCATTTAATCGGCGGACGGCGCGAGCAACGCCCATTGCCGTTTCACTCTGTCGCTCCTGGACGTTTGCATAGAACTCATTCCGGTAGACGCTGCTGAAGTGTGCGATCTCGTTTTTCATGCGCATGGGTTGATGGGTTTTCGCCAGAAGCGCTTTCATTTCCCACTCTCTGGCTATGCACAGGTCAGCGATCGCCAGCCAATCTGCCGTTGGATCGTTCTTCGCCCCAGGCCCACACGCTACCAGGAGACGGCCACGCTTGCCCGCCAACCAAGCCAGATCCAAATCCACCGTCCTCCATTCCGACGCGGTATAGCCTCCGCCAACATGAAACGCTCCAAGTTGAAATTCGGCTTGAGCTTGATCATCGAAAAAAACAACTGAGCAGGTGAGGCCATCCGAACTGATGCTGGGTAGAGCCGCCGAAAAACGAACGTGCAAGGTTGTATCAGCAAACACCTGCAACTCGCTGCTTCGAAGGTGCTCTCCAGCGGTGAGAATCAGCGAATACCTGCCTTCTCTCAAATGCGTCACATGCATCCATTTCGGGTGCTCGGCCGGTTTAACGCCAGGCAATACGTCAAAAACCGCCGTCTCGTCGAGAAGAAAACTGCTCGTAGCGCCAGAATCATTCAAACGGATTTCCCCTGTTCAGAATGGCAGAAGAGTCAGCATAGTCGGGCGGTCGAAAATCTCACCTTGAATTGGCCCACATCCACGCCCCAATGCGGAGCGCCGTATTGCACCAGCGTCCGCGAGGTGGTCGTTGATGGTGCATTGTCGTTTCCTCTCCCGCCGCCAACCCCGTATTTCAAAGCTCTTTGCCCGACCGGGCACATCCCTTGCAAAAGCGCCTTCAGCGTTTGCATCTGCCACCTAAAACTCATAAGTCCATGGAGATCGCACAATGAAGCGTCGTAGCTTGATCAAGGCTTTTACACTCTCGGCAAGTATTGCCGCGATGGGCATGGCCTGGACCGTCCAGGCCGCCGAGACCATCAAGGTCGGCATCTTGCATTCGCTGTCCGGCACCATGGCGATCTCCGAGACGTCCCTCAAGGACATGGCGTTGATGACCATCGACGAGATCAACGCCAAGGGTGGTGTGAACGGCAAGAAGCTCGAAGCGGTGGTCGTGGACCCGGCGTCGAACTGGCCGCTGTTCGCCGAAAAGGGTCGGCAGTTACTGACCCAGGACAAGGTCGCCGTGGTGTTCGGCTGCTGGACCTCGGTGTCGCGTAAATCCGTGTTGCCGGTATTCGAAGAACTCAATGGCCTGCTGTTCTACCCGGTGCAATACGAAGGCGAAGAGATGTCGCCCAACGTGTTCTACACCGGCGCGGCGCCAAACCAGCAGGCAATTCCGGCGGTGGAATACCTGATGAGCGAAGAAGGCGGCAGCGCCAAGCGTTATTTCCTGCTGGGCACCGACTACGTCTACCCACGCACCACCAACAAGATCCTGCGTTCGTTCCTGCACGCCAAAGGCGTGGCAGACAAGGACATCGAAGAGGTCTATACCCCGTTCGGCCACAGCGATTACCAGACCATCGTGGCCAACATCAAGAAATTCTCGGCCGGTGGCAAGACCGCGGTCATCTCCACCGTGAACGGCGACTCCAACGTGCCGTTCTACAAAGAACTGGCGAACCAGGGCCTGAAGGCCACCGACGTACCGGTCGTGGCGTTCTCGGTGGGCGAAGAAGAACTGCGCGGCATCGACACCAAGCCACTGGTGGGCAACCTGGCGGCGTGGAATTACTTCGAGTCCGTGGATAACCCGGCGAACAAGAAATTCGTCGATTCCTGGAAAGCCTACGCCAAGGCCAAGAACCTGCCGGGCGCCGACAAAGCGGTGACCAACGACCCGATGGAGGCCACCTACGTCGGCATTCACATGTGGGCGCAAGCGGTGGAAAAAGCCAAGTCCACCGACGTCGACAAAGTCCGCGAAGCCCTGGCCGGCCAGACCTTCGCCGCACCGTCGGGCTACACCCTGACCATGGACAAGACCAACCACCACCTGCACAAGCCGGTGATGATCGGCGAGATCCAGGCCGACGGTCAGTTCAACGTGGTCTGGCAGACCGAAGGGCCGATCCGCGCGCAACCGTGGAGCCCCTTCATCGCCGGCAACGACAAGAAGCCTGACTATGCGGTGAAGAGCAACTGAGCCCATGGGTGTCGGCCCGGGCATGACGCTCGGGTCCGACACAACTCCCTTGTGGGAGCGGGCTTGCTCGCGAATGCGGAGTGTCAGTCAAAGTTGTTCTGCCTGACCCACCGCCTTCGCGAGCAAGCCCGCTCCCACAAAAGAAGTTTTGCGCAAGGCCAACAATATGCCCACTGCCCTCCACCGCTTGATCCTCGCCATCGCACTGTTACTGCCGATGGCCTCATACGCCGGCGACGCCGAAGACTTCGTCGCCGCCAACCCGACCCAGCAGGCCAAGCTTCTGGAAACCTGGGCCGCGCAGCCGGAGCCTGAGCGTGTCGAACTGATCAACGCCCTGCAACAAGGCCAGTTGACCGTCGACGGCCAACCCAAGACCCTGCGCCTGAACAACCGCTTGCGCGGGCTGATCGAAACCGCCCTGGCCAGCCATCAACTGCTCGCCGTCGATGCCCGCGTACGCCTGGCCGCCGCGCAGCAACTGCAAAAAAGCGCCCGCCCGGCGCAACTGGCGTTTCTCGATCGGCAATTGGCCGGCGAGCAGGACGAAGACGTACACGCCGCCCTGAGCCTGGCCCTGGCGAACCTGCAACTGGTGGACACCAACCCCAACGTGCGCCTGGCCGCCGTCCGCCTGCTGGGGGAAACCGGCGACCCGCTGGCCCGCACCCGCCTGGAAGGACTGCTCGAACCCGGCGTCGAAACCGATGCCGCCGTGCGCACCGCCGCTGAGACCAGCCTCAGCCAGGTCAAGCGCAAGCTCCTGGTGGGCGAGTTGCTGGGCCAGGCGTTCAGCGGCATGTCCCTGGGCTC
This sequence comes from Pseudomonas sp. SWRI179, assembly GCF_014268705.1. NCBI lineage: Bacteria > Pseudomonadati > Pseudomonadota > Gammaproteobacteria > Pseudomonadales > Pseudomonadaceae > Pseudomonas > Pseudomonas sp. SWRI179. Next base: position 15,976 of record NZ_JABWRA010000028.1, read on the forward strand.
GATTTTGCTGCTCGCCGCCCTCGGCCTGGCGATCACCTTCGGCCTGCTGGGGGTGATCAACATGGCCCACGGCGAGATGCTCATGCTCGGCGCCTACTCCACCTACGTGGTGCAGATGCTGTTCCAGCGCTTCGCCCCGAACGCCATCGAGTTCTATCCGCTGATCGCTTTGCCGGTGGCGTTTTTTATCACCGCCGCCATCGGCATGGCCCTGGAGCGCACGGTGATCCGCCACCTCTACGGACGGCCGCTGGAAACCCTGCTCGCCACCTGGGGCATCAGCCTGATGCTGATCCAATTGGTGCGCCTGGTGTTCGGCGCGCAGAACGTCGAAGTCGCCAACCCGGCGTGGCTGTCGGGCGGGATCCAGGTGTTGCCGAACCTGGTGTTGCCGTACAACCGCATCGTGATCATCGCCTTCGCGCTGTTCGTGGTGGTGCTGACCTGGCTGCTGCTGAACAAGACGCGCCTGGGCCTGAACGTCCGCGCGGTGACCCAGAACCGCAACATGGCCGCCTGCTGCGGCGTGCCCACCGGGCGCGTGGACATGCTCGCCTTCGGCCTCGGCTCGGGCATCGCCGGGCTGGGTGGCGTGGCCCTGAGCCAGATCGGCAACGTCGGCCCGGACCTGGGCCAGAGCTACATCATCGACTCGTTCCTGGTGGTGGTGCTCGGCGGCGTCGGCCAGTTGGCCGGTAGCGTGTTCGCCGCGTTCGGCCTGGGCATCGCCAACAAGATCCTTGAACCGCAGATCGGCGCCGTGCTCGGCAAGATCCTGATCCTCGCGCTGATCATTCTGTTCATCCAGAAGCGTCCGCAAGGCCTCTTCGCGCTCAAAGGACGGGTAATCGACTGATGAACCAGCCCCTGATGCTCACGGCCACGCAAAAGGCCGGCCCCAAAGTCACCCTCGCCGTCGGCGCGCTGATCCTCGCCGTGCTGCTGAGCCTGCCGCTGCTGTCGCTGCTGGCGGCGGACCATCCGCTGCACGTCTCGGCCTACACCCTGACCCTGGTGGGCAAGATTCTCTGCTATGCCATCGTCGCCTTGGCGCTGGACCTGGTCTGGGGCTACGCCGGCTTGCTCTCCCTGGGCCACGGTTTGTTCTTCGCCCTGGGCGGCTATGCCATGGGCATGTACCTGATGCGCCAGGCCGCCGGGGATGGCTTGCCGGCATTCATGACCTTCCTGTCGTGGTCCGAGTTGCCCTGGTACTGGGCCGGCACCGACAGTTTCCTCTGGGCGATGTGCCTGGTGGTGCTGGCGCCGGGTTTGCTGGCCTTGGTGTTTGGTTTCTTCGCCTTCCGCTCGCGGATCAAGGGCGTGTATTTCTCGATCATGACCCAGGCCCTGACCTTCGCCGGAATGTTGCTGTTCTTCCGCAACGAAACCGGGTTTGGCGGCAATAACGGCTTCACCAACTTCCGTTCGATCCTGGGTTTTGGCATCACCGAGCCAGGCACCCGGGCGGTGCTGTTTTTCGCCACGGTGTTGCTGCTGGTGACGAGCCTGTTCATCGGCTGGCGCCTGGCCCGCAGCAAGTTCGGCCGGGTGCTGACCGCCCTGCGCGACGCGGAAAACCGCCTGATGTTCTGCGGCTACGATCCCCGGGGGTTCAAGCTGTTCGTCTGGGTCTTGAGCGCGGTGTTGTGCGGTTTGGCCGGGGCGTTGTATGTGCCGCAGGTGGGCATCATCAACCCCAGCGAAATGTCGCCGACCAACTCCATCGAAGCCGCCGTGTGGGTCGCCCTCGGCGGACGCGGCACGTTGATCGGGCCGTTGCTGGGCGCCGGCGTCGTCAATGGCATGAAGAGCTGGTTCACCGTGGCGTTTCCTGAGTATTGGCTGTTCTTCCTCGGCGCCCTGTTCATCGTTGTTACGCTGTATCTGCCTAAAGGCGTGATCGGCTTGCTGAAGAAAAGGGGCGAATGATGCGCATCACTCCAACGGCGGATTTCATGCTCGAACCCATTCTGGAGCCCAACAAAGACCAAGGCAGCAGCCGCGACGCCATTGGCCTCGGCCAGGCGGCCGGCGTGGGCCTGAACACCCGCCACGGCACCATCCTGACCCTGGAAGACATCAGCGTCAGCTTCGATGGTTTCAAGGCCTTGAACGATTTGAACCTGTACATCGGCGTCGGTGAGTTGCGCTGCATCATCGGCCCCAACGGCGCGGGCAAAACCACGTTGATGGATGTCATCACCGGCAAGACCCGCCCCAGCCACGGCAAGGCCTGGTTCGGCGAGACCCTCGACCTGACGACCATGAGCGAAGTACAGATCGCCCAGGCCGGCATCGGTCGCAAGTTCCAGAAACCGACGGTGTTCGAAGCCCTGAGCGTGTTCGAGAACCTGGAGCTGGCGCTCAAGACCGACAAATCGGTGTGGGCCAGCTTGCGGGCAAGACTGACCGGCGAGCAGCACGACCGCATCAACGAAGTGCTCGAGACCATCCGTCTCACCACCTCGGTCAACCGCGCCGCCGGGCTGTTGTCCCACGGCCAGAAGCAGTTCCTGGAGATCGGCATGCTGTTGGTGCAGGACCCGCAATTGCTGCTGCTCGACGAACCGGTGGCGGGCATGACCGACGCGGAAACCGAGTTCACCGCCGAGCTGTTCAAGTCCCTGGCGGGCAAGCATTCGCTGATGGTGGTAGAGCATGACATGGGCTTCGTCGGCGCAATCGCCGACCACGTCACCGTGTTGCACCAGGGCAGCGTGCTGGCCGAAGGGTCGCTGGAACAGGTGCAGGCCGATGAGCGGGTGATCGAGGTTTACCTCGGTCGCTAGATCGACAAACACGTTCCCCCTGTGGGAGCGAGCCTGCTCGCGAATGCGGGATATCAGTCGGGACAACTGTGACTGACACACCGCTTTCGCGAGCAGGCTCGCTCCCACAAGGGATACAAGGGGATTCAAGACATGCTGCAAGTCGAAAAGCTCCACCAATACTACGGCGGTAGCCACATCCTGCGCGGCCTGTCGTTCGACGTGAAGGTTGGCGAGGTGACGTGCCTGCTGGGTCGCAACGGCGTGGGCAAGACCACCCTGCTCAAATGCCTGATGGGCCTGCTGCCGGCCAAGGAGGGCGCGGTGAATTGGGAAGGCAAGGCCATCACCACGTTCAAGCCGCACCAACGGGTGCACGCCGGCATTGCCTACGTGCCCCAGGGCCGGGAGATTTTTGGGCGGCTGACGGTGGAAGAAAACCTGCTGATGGGCCTGTCGCGCTTTCCGGGTTCAGAAGCCAAGGAAGTGCCAGCCTTTATCTACGAATTGTTCCCGGTGCTGCTGCAGATGAAACAGCGCCGGGGCGGTGACCTGTCCGGCGGCCAGCAACAGCAGCTCGCCATCGGCCGGGCCCTGGCCAGTCGGCCGCGCTTGCTGATTCTCGACGAGCCCACCGAAGGCATCCAGCCGTCGGTGATCAAGGAGATCGGCGCGGTGATCAAGAAACTGGCGGCCCGGGGCGACATGGCGATTTTGCTGGTGGAGCAGTTCTACGATTTCGCCGCCGAGCTGGCCGATCAGTACCTGGTGATGTCCCGGGGCGAGATCGTGCAGCAGGGCCGCGGAGAAAATATGGAAGCCGAGGGTGTACGCGGGCTGGTAACGATCTAGGCTTAGCGTCCCGACGACAATCAGAAAATCATGAATCTACCTGTATCGCCATCAGCCCTGTTCACCCCCAACTGGCATGCCGAGCTGGACTTGGGCTATGCCCGCTTCGGCGATTGCACACGCCCGGTACAGCGTCGCCACAAAGGCCCGCTGCGGGTGCAGAAGCATTTGTACGCCGAAGGTCCCGAGGTGTGCCAGCACATCATCGTCCACCCGCCCGGCGGGATTGCCGGCGGTGATCGACTGGACATCTCGGCCCACGTCGGCCCGGGCGCCTGGGCGCAGCTGACCAGCCCTGGCGCGGCCAAGTGGTACCGCGCCGCCGGCCCGGCGTACCAGCAACTGACCCTGAGCGTGGCCCCCGGCGCGACCCTGGAATGGCTGCCCCAGGAAACCATCGTCTTCAGTGCGGCCCAGGCCGAGCTCAGCACGGGCATCGACCTGCAGGGCGATGCCCGGTTGTTCTACTGGGACATGGTTGCCCTCGGCCGTCCGGCCAGTGGCGAGCGATTCGACCTTGGGCACTTTCAATCGCGACTGGACATCCGCCGCGACGGCCAGTTGTTGTGGCATGAGCGCCAGCGCATTGTCGGCGGTGATGGGCTGCTGGACTCGCCCATCGGCCTGGGCGGTGATCCGCTGTTCGCCACGCTGCTGGTGACCGGCGAGATCGACAGCGAACTGCTGGAGCGCTGCCGATCCCTGGGCCATGCCGTGCGCGGCGACCTGACCCAACTGCCCGGTTTGCTCGTGGCCCGTTGCCTGGCGAGCGAGGCGCTGCTGGCGCGGGGGTGGTTGATTGAGTTGTGGCGCTTGCTCAGGCCTGCATTGCTCGGAAGAGAAGCCATGCCACCGAGAATCTGGAGTACCTGAATCTGCTTTCCCTGTGGGAGCTTGCTCGCGAATGCGGTCCCACATACAACATTTGAGTCGACTGACACACCGCCTTCGCGAGCAAGCCCGCTCCCACAGTGGAATGTGTTTAACGCAAAAAATTATCTGCCCTTATGGATTGCACATGGACCTGACCCCACGCGAAAAAGACAAGATGCTGATCTTCACCGCCGGCCTCGTCGCCGAACGGCGGTTGGCTCGAGGCTTGAAACTCAACTACCCGGAGGCCATGGCCTACATCTCCGCCGCGCTGCTGGAAGGCGCCCGCGACGGCCAGACCGTGGCCGAGCTGATGCACTACGGCACCACGCTGCTGAGCCGCGAGCAGGTGATGGAAGGTATCCCGGAGATGATCCCGGAGATCCAGGTCGAAGCGACGTTTCCCGACGGCACCAAACTGGTCACCGTCCACCAGCCCATCGCCTGAGGCCACGCCATGCCTGCCCATGTTCGTGACGCCCAGCCCGCCGACCTGCCGGCGATCCGCGACATCTACAACGACGCCGTGCTCAACACCACGGCGATCTGGAACGAACAAGCCGTGGACCTGGGCAATCGCCAGGCCTGGTTCAGCGCCCGGCAAACCCAGGACTACCCGGTGCTCGTCGCCGTCGACACCGAGGACAACGTGCTCGGCTACGCTTCCTTCGGCGATTGGCGGCCATTCGACGGCTTCCGTCACACCGTCGAGCATTCCGTGTACGTCTGCCGCGACCAGCGCGGCAACGGCCTTGGCCCGTTGCTGATGGCCGTCCTCATCGAGCGCGCCAGGGCCTGCGATAAACACGTCATGGTCGCCGCCATCGAAAGCGGCAACACGGCCTCGATTCGCCTGCATGAGCGGGCCGGTTTCGTCACCACCGGGCAGATGCCGCAGGTGGGCACCAAGTTCGGCCGTTGGCTGGACCTGACGTTCATGCAGTTGGTCCTCAACCCCGGGGCGCCACCGCCCGCCATCGACAAGGAGTGATACCGATGAACGCCGCCCAGTTGCGTCGAGTCCATGCTGAAAGCTTTGCCCATTACCGCCAGGGCCTGATCGATCTGCTGCTCGACGCTGTCGGTTACGGCGCCAGCGTCGGGTTCATGGCCGACCTTGATGCCGTCCAGGCCCGTGCCTATTTCGATGACGTCCAGACCAGCCTCAACCAAGGTCACCTGCTGCTGTGGGTGGTGGTCAAGGATGAACAGGTGCAGGCCAGCGTCCAGCTTGCCCTGTGCCAGAAGCCCAACGGCCGCAACCGTGCTGAAGTGCAAAAGCTGTTGGTGCGCGGCGAGGCCCGCCGCCGGGGGCTGGGCCAGCAATTGATGAGCGCCCTGGAACTCGGCGCCCGCCAGCACAAGCGCGGCCTGTTGTACCTCGACACCGAGGCCGGTTCCGAGGCCGAGGCGTTCTACCGCGCCATGGGCTACACCCGCGTCGGCGAGCTGCCCGACTACTGCCAGAGCCCGGACGGGACGTATACCGCGACCACCATTTACTACAAGACTTTGGGGCAACCGCAATGATTCCAGGGCAATACCAGATCCAGCCCGGCGACATCGAACTCAACGTCGGCCGCCGCACGCTCACGCTGAACGTCGCCAACAGCGGCGACCGGCCGATCCAGGTCGGCTCGCACTATCACTTTTTCGAGACCAACGATGCCCTGACCTTCGACCGCGCCGCCAGCCGTGGCATGCGCCTGAACATCCCGGCCGGCACCGCGGTGCGCTTCGAACCGGGCCAGAGCCGCGAGGTGGAACTGGTGGACCTGGCCGGGCATCGCCGGGTGTTCGGGTTTGCCGGGCGGGTCATGGGCGACCTGGACTGAAGCGCCTCTGTGGCGAGGGAGCTTGCTCCCGCTGGGCTGCGTAGCGGCCCTCTCTTGGCGGTTGCTGCGCAACCGAGCGGGAGCAAGCTCCCTCGCCACAATGGACTGCATACGACTTAAGAACCTCAAGGCGAGCACATGAAGATTTCGAGACAAGCCTACGCCGACATGTTCGGCCCCACCGTCGGTGACAAGGTCCGCCTGGCCGACACCGAGTTGTGGATCGAAGTGGAGAAGGACTTCACCACCTACGGCGAAGAAGTGAAATTCGGCGGCGGCAAGGTGATTCGCGACGGCATGGGCCAAAGCCAGCTGCTGGCCGCCGAGGTCGTCGACACCTTGATCACCAACGCGCTGATCATCGACCACTGGGGCATCGTCAAGGCCGATGTCGGCCTCAAGGACGGGCGCATCGCAGCGATTGGCAAGGCCGGCAACCCGGACATCCAGCCCGACGTGACCATCGCCATCGGCGCCAGCACCGAAGTGATCGCCGGCGAAGGCATGATCCTCACCGCCGGCGGCATCGACACCCACATCCACTTCATCTGCCCGCAGCAGATCGAAGAAGCGCTGATGAGCGGCGTCACCACCATGATCGGCGGCGGCACGGGCCCGGCCACCGGGACCAACGCCACCACCTGCACCTCCGGGCCGTGGCACCTCGCGCGGATGCTCCAGGCCGCCGATGCCTTCCCGATGAACATGGGGTTCACCGGCAAGGGCAACGCCAGCCTGCCGGAGCCGCTGGTCGAACAGGTCAAGGCCGGCGCCATCGGCTTGAAGCTGCACGAAGACTGGGGCACCACCCCGGCGGCCATCGACAACTGCCTGAGCGTGGCCGACCAGTACGACGTGCAGGTGGCGATCCACACCGACACCCTCAACGAGTCCGGTTTCGTCGAGACCACCCTGGCCGCGTTCAAGGGCCGCACCATCCACACCTACCACACCGAAGGCGCCGGTGGCGGCCATGCGCCGGACATCATCAAGGCTTGCGGTTTCCCCAACGTGCTGCCCAGTTCCACCAACCCAACCCGGCCGTTCACCCGCAACACCATCGACGAGCACCTGGACATGTTGATGGTCTGCCATCACCTGGACCCGAGCATCGCCGAAGACGTGGCGTTCGCCGAAAGCCGCATTCGCCGCGAGACCATCGCCGCCGAAGACATCCTCCACGACCTCGGCGCCTTCTCGATGATCAGCTCCGACAGCCAGGCCATGGGCCGTGTCGGCGAAGTCATCACGCGCACCTGGCAGACCGCCGACAAGATGAAGAAGCAACGTGGCGCCCTGCCCGGCGACGGCGAAGGCAACGACAATTTCCGCATCAAGCGCTACATCGCCAAGTACACCATCAACCCGGCGATCACCCACGGCATCAGCCATGAAGTGGGTTCCATCGAAGTGGGCAAATGGGCCGACCTGGTGCTGTGGCGCCCGGCGTTCTTCGGCGTCAAGCCGACATTGATCCTCAAGGGCGGAGCGATTGCCGCCAGCCTGATGGGCGACGCCAATGCCTCGATCCCGACGCCACAACCGGTGCACTACCGGCCGATGTTCGCCAGCTACGGCGGCTCACGGCATGCCACCAGCCTGACGTTTATCAGCCAGGCCGCCGCCGAGGCCGGGTTGCCGGAGCAGCTTGGGTTGAAGAAAAGAATCGCCGTGGTCAAAGGCTGTCGCGACGTGCAGAAAACCGACCTGATCCACAACGATTACCTGCCGAGCATCGACGTCGACCCGCAGACCTACCAGGTCAAGGCCGACGGCGTGTTGTTGTGGTGTGAACCGGCGGACGTGCTGCCGATGGCGCAGCGGTATTTCCTGTTCTGAGTGGAATAACTGGCCGAACGAGTACCTGTGGCGAGGGAGCTTGCTCCCGCTCGGTTGCGCAGCGACCGCTTAAAAGCGAGGGCTGCTTCGCCCTGGAGCGCCAGCCCGGCCCAGCGGGAGCTTGCTCCCTCGCCACAGGTTTTCATGGGTCCATGAAACAGCCGGGCCGGTTCATCCTCACATATCGGTACTTTCCATCGGTGCGTTCAACTCCTCTTCAGTCAACGACAGCACCAGCTCCGCTTCCTTGACCTTGCGTTGCAGGTCCAGGGCTTCGGATTGGCTGGCATAGGCCGACTCTTCGAGCGTCCCGGCGGCCTTCGCCTCGTCCAGCTCGATCTGGCTGGCAATGAACGTGTCGTCCAGGGCCTGGAAGGACGCCGCATGGCGCTGCTTGACGTAATCGATCCAGAAATCCCGGCCGACCAGCGACTGCATCTGCGCGGGCGAATCGTCCAGGGCCAGGACCCGGCGAGCCGCGGCGTCAAGCATGTCCGTGGTGACATTGGCCATAGCGGTAAAACGCGCGCCCTCGGGCTGCCCCGGCAACGCCAATCGGTCCTTGAGGCCCACGCGATAAGCCAGACGGACCTCGACCTCCTCGATCTTATTCATCAAGCGAGCTCTCTGCGCAGGCGTGAGTCCCCGCTGAGCATTGATCGCGTCGCGACGCCGCTGGATATCCTCCAGGGCAATGCGCTCCACTTCATCGAGGCGAAACAGCCCCTTGGCCAGTCGAATCAGTTCCGCGGCTTCATCACCCTCCACTGACAGCGTCTTGGCGTTATGGATCATCAATTTGATTTCCAGGTAACTGAACGACAATGCGGCACGATCCTCACATGCCGGCTCACCGGCCAGTTCGAACAATTCGCGACGTAGATCCGTGGAGTTTCCGATGGCTTCGAGCATCTGCCAGACACGGCGCTGCAGGTCCGGGTAGTTTTCCTGCCCCTGATAGGAACCCGCCAGCCGCGTCAACAGCTGGAAAAACTCCTCGGATCGTAGCTCACTGACCAGGCGTTGCCATAACGCCTTTCTGCTCTCCTGTTGCGCTCTGGACAATCCGAGCAACCAATGATCAACACCCGAGGTCGGCACCGCCAGCGGAACCACTTCGGCCCCAAATGCCCCTGGCAAACTGAGCATGGCCCAGTCGGGGTGCAACAGGCGAAGATTCGTCCAATAGTCACTCAGCCGTTGTCGAGCCGCTTCGGTCAGCGGGTTGCCCTGTAGAAGCGTCACGCTATTGAGGCGGGACGTGGCACGGGCGGCCTGGGGTGGCGGATCAATCAGCGAGTCCGGCACGTCGGTCAGTCGGTTGTCACGCAAATCAATCCGCTCCAGCGGCTGATTGCTCAAGCCGGTGGGCCAGGTATTGATGCGCGTTCTCCTCAGGTTCAATCCGCGCAGGTTGGGCATCGTGCTGAAGTCCGGCAATCGCTCCAAAGGGTTCAGATCCAGGTTGAGGATTTTCATCTTGGTCAACCCCCGCAGAATTTCCACGCTACGAGGCCTCAGGTTGATCTGGTTCAACGTCAGGAAGAGCTTGGTCAGATCTTTCATCTCTCCCACTGCCTCTGGAATATCGGTCAGCCTGTTGTAGGACATGTCCAACCAACGAAGGGAGGAGAAACTGGCAAGAAAGCTGTTACTGGTTTGCTGCGACAATCCCATACCACGGATGGCCAGCGAGGCCACATGGCTGAAATCGGCCGACAAGGCCGGTAACGACGCCACCTTGTCTCCCTCTATCCCCAAATTGAGTTCATACCCGATCCTGCTCCCATCGCCGGCACTGACGACCGGAATCTGGCGTCTCCAGCCCCGTTTGATCCGTTCAGCCACCGCTTGCTTGGCCTCTGGCCGCACCAATTGAAGCTCACCCTCCACGATTAACCACTCCTGGGTCGCCTTCCAATCGTCCAGATCCCGGCACAGCGTATCGAGCTCGATCTTGCGACGCTGAAGTTCAGCTACAGCGCCGTCGCCCAGCGATCGCAGCAAGCTGCGAACCTCCTCTCTCGTATAGTCCGGGTATAAATCCAACACCCGGTCCTTGGGCGATGGCGCCGAGCGAAACCAATCACGCAGCCCACTCAAGGGGTAGCCGACCTTGCCCGACACCAGGCGCATCGGCGATTGGAAGAACGGCTTGACGGGTGCCATTTTCAGGCGTTGCGCCAGCGCCCCCCGGTCCACTGGCGCTGCGCCAACCGCCGCTTGCAGAAGATCGCCCTGATGAATCGAAGGCCGCCCCATGGCCTCGCGTTCGGCGTCCGGCAGGGCATGCTGCAGGGCGGTGTAGAAGTCGCCCCACCCGCTCAGATCATTACCGTTATTGTCGTAGGACTTGTAGGCGTTACCGTCCTTGACCACGATCTTGGCCTGCGTCGACTCCAGCGGGCCGATACTGTCAACCAAGGCGCCGTTGGTCGAATACTGACGTAGCTCGATACGGACCGTGTCGCTCCAGCCAGGCAAGGATTTGAGGGTCGCCAACGCCAGCCGAGGCGTATCGTCCGTTGCCAGTGTTTCGTGGTACAGCCCCTCGTAAGCCCGGTTCAAACGTATTGCCCGCTGGAAATGGCGTAGCTCTTCGGCGATGCGCAGTGGGATGGGCTTGGTCTGGGCCGGATCGGTGAAATCCCAGCCGGCCATTTGCTGGCGTTCAGCAGGGTTGGCATGGGCCATCATCTGTTCGATGGCTGCCACTGGGACCGACGCAAAGCGCGCTTTGATCAGCGTGACGCGCGGATCATTCGATACCTCGCCCTTGGCGTAATGGTCGTTGAACAGCTGGGCTTTCTCGCGCACCGCCACCTGGGCGAGCGTTTTCCTCAGTCGCTGGGTTCGGGCCTCCAGGTTGGTTTTCGCCAATGGCGGGCTCGTCCCGGCCAGCAGGTCTTCTCCTGCTGCGTCTACCGCCTCGATCACATTGCTGGGAAACAGCGACGTATGGACTTTCTTGCTGGAAAGAACGACTTCACGCAGCACGATGCCTTCGTTCGATGGTCGGGCGTATTCCCAAAGGGCCTTGCCCGAACCATCCACCACCTTCAATTTCAGTGTCTTCGGCCACGGGCCGTAGCCGGTGAGCAGGTGCAGCTGCGACATCGGATCGGCTTGTCCATACTCCAGCGGATCCTCGCTTTGCATGTGCGCGATGAACTGGTCGACTTGTCGGGCGATGTTGAAGCGCTTGATCGTGTCCGCCAGTGCCGCAGACGGTGGCTCGCCCTCGACATGCAGCTGTCGCAACGCATTCTCGTGGGTGCCACTGGCGATGCGAATCCGCTCAAGCTCGGCATCACTGAAGTCCTTGACGCTGTGCCCCAGCCGCCGCATCAGGGTCGGGCCCTCCCAACCCTGCGGTCGCTCAAGTTCATGATTCCAGGCGCCGCGTCCATTGGTCGTCAGTCCGGGCCGATAGGCATCCGGGCCACGGGAGGGATGACGAATGCGATAACGATGGGTCGCCGGATCCTGCTGCACCTGATAATGGCTACCATCGAGCGGCACCACTTCCCGCCCCGCGACCGAGTGCAGCCCACGAGCATCTGGAAGGGATGTCGCCGCCGGTTGCAGATCGCTCCGGTAGGGACTCAGGTCGGGGCGCCAGAGACGCGATTGGCCATCGGCCAATCGGATCGGCTCCAATCGGTCCACCGCGCCCGACCATTGAACATGCGGCAGTACGGCGGCGCCCGTGGCGACAAATGCCGTATTGAGAGCCACGCTCGAAAAGTGCGCCCACATTTCCCGGGTCTCCCCGCGCTCGAATGCCTCGATGCCTTCGAACGCCTCATTGAACATCTGCACAGCGCCCACCGTCAGCATCAACGGTCCAAGGCCCGGCACCACGAATGCTGCCAGGTTGAGAACGTCGATCACCGCGCTGACATAACTGTCCAGGCGCGCCAGGCGAGCCTTTTTGTCTTCAACCCCGGTGGGCACCGCTATCGCCCGTGCATCGAGTTGGATCTTCTGGATTTGCCTCAGGCGCAACGATTCCCATAGAGGAGATGGGACGCCAGCGGTCTCCATCGGCAGATTGCGCAGCGACGACTTGAGAGGAAAATCGACCTGGTCGTCCGCCTCTTCGGAAGGTTGATAGAGCTGGTTGAACTGCTCGAAAAATAGCCCTTGCTGGCGCAACAGCACGAAACGACTGAAGAAACGACGATAGGCAATACCGTGCAGCCGCCGGCGCAAATCTGCCATAAATTCGCCACTGGACGCATATTCCTTGAGCGGATGCTCGGGATCGCCCGGAATGTACGCCACGAGCCGCTCGACTCGACGACTGCTCTCACGCTCCGGTCCGATCAACAATGGGCCAACCAGTTCGAAGCCGAAGATTTTCAAAGACGTGAACGTGACGGCCCGACCATCAAGAGTGATCGATTCTTGATCGCCGACCACCTGTTGCATCATCAGGTAAGCGGCTTGGCTGATGTCCCCCTTGGCCCGGGCTATCTCGACGCAGAGGGCCAAGCCTTCCTTGTGATGATCACGCAGTTGGCGTTCCAACTGGCTGCGCGCTTGCGTGTTGGCGGGCCGGACGATCGCATTGACGTGCTCCTGATATTGGCGCCCCAGGTCGAGCTTGCGACACAGCTTGGCAAAGGCCTCGGGAGCGATCGGCAAGGCCCCTGCGCGAAAGGCACTGAGCGAAGGAATGACGTCGCCCCCGTAAAACGGACGCTGCGTGGTAATGAGGTTGCAGTCCCTGCAACCAGGCCTGTTTTCTTCGTCCGGCTCAAAATTGGCCAGCGCAGCCTCCAGCAGCGAAGTGCCGCGGTATTCGTAGCGATCGAAGTTGCTGCCCTCGCTATCCAGGACCAACGCGCCAAAAAAATCGCCGCGCACCTGGCGCCCGTACTTGCGGACGAAATAGACGTCGTTGACGTTCAGTGCCTGCTTGAATTCAGCCTGGATCGCCTGGTTGAGCAGCGGCTCGGCAAAATCGCGAATGTCCTGGATATCGCCCAGCACGCTGTCGACCTGGTTCAGGGTTTCGCGGTAGCGGGAATGGCGGCTCTCGAGGCTGGCCCTGGTCTCGTGGGTCGCCTTTACGTACCAGTCCGGAACGTCCAGTGCATGGTCGCTCAGCTCCTGCTGGCGCTGCACGATGGCCCCGCTGTACCAACCGGGTATACGGGTCTTGAGCAACTCAAAATGCAGGCCGGCATTTTCAGGGCGCACGAGTTTGGAAATGGGTTCTGGCATTGTCGGATCATCCTTGATGGTGGAAAACCCGAGCCTAACCAGCCTCTCAGCGGTGAGTGCGGTAACTATTTATAGCTTTTTCGACCCGAATGTCGTCCAGGCACGCCGCTTTCAACCCACCCAGCGCCCCAGTTGCTGACGCAGCCGACGGTTCTCGGCTCGCAGTGCCTGGACTTCCTCCAGCAGGTCCAGCGCCAGGGCGACGCCGTCCCATTCCAGCTCCAGCTCCCGGCGCAACTTGGCTGCACGTCGTGCCAGGACCAACTCGTAGTCGGTGAAACGCCAATCCGAGGGGGCCGCGCCGTGGGGTTCGAGGATGCCATGCTCGACGATTTCGATCACATGGACATCGGCCAATGCGGCGGCTTCGCAGAATTCCAGCAGGTTCAGTTCAATGATCGGGGTGTTCATGGTCTGCTTCTCCCAATGCTTTAACTGTCGAGTCTAGCCAGGATTGTGGCAAGGCTGGCTGTGGCTGTGGCTGTGGCTGTGGCTGTGGCTGTGGCTGTGGCGAGGGAGCTTGCTCCCGCTCGGCTGCGCAGCAGTCGTAAAAACCTGCCAACCGGTTTTTCCTGGCGCACCGTGTCGAATGGTTCTGGGGCTGCTTCGCAGCCCAGCGGGAGCAAGCTCCCTCGCCACGGGGTTGTGTTGCCAGGCCTGTGATTACCGGTCAGAAATTCTCCCGCGGGTCGAACGCGGCTTTCTTCGCCAATTCAGCCCACAGCGCCTTGACCGCTTCGTCGCCGGCCTTGGGCATCACGGCCTTGAGTTGCACGAACAGGTAGCCGCGCTCGCCGGCCTTGTTGCGCAGGCCGTGGCCCTTGGCGCGCATGCGCTGGCCGTTCTGGCTGCCGGCCGGCACCTTCAGGTTGATCTTGCCGGTGAGGGTCGGCACCGCCACTTCGGTGCCCAGCGCCAACTCCCATGGCGCCAGCGGCAAGGTGATGATCAGGTCTTGGCCCTCGACGTCGAACTTGGGGTGCGGGGCGAAACGAATCGTCAGGTACAAGTCCCCATTGGGGCCGCCACCGATTCCCGGCGCGCCCTGGCCCTTGAGGCGGATACGCTCGCCATCGGTCACGCCCAGCGGGATCTTCACGTTCAGGCTCTTGCTGGTGTTGCTCACGTGCTGGCCCGCCGCGTTGTATTGCGGCACCTGGAAGGTGACCTTCTTCGACTCGCTCGACAGGGTTTCTTCCAGGAAGATCGGTAATTCCATTTCCACGTCTTGCCCTCGACGGCCGGCGCTGCGACCTGACTGTCCGCCGCCGAAACCCGGCCCGCGATTACCGAAAATCGAACTGAAGAAGTCCGAGAAGTCCCCTGTGTCCTGGCCGCCAAAACCGCCACGGCTCTGCCAGCCCGGTGGTCCCTGGAACGGCTGGCCGTGCTGGCCATACCGGCGCAGGTCGTCGTACTCGGCGCGCTTGTCGGCGCTTTTCAACGCTTCATAGGCTTCGGAGACGTCCTTGAACTTGGTCTCGGCGTCTTTCTCTTTGCTCACGTCCGGGTGGTATTTGCGAGCCAGCTTGCGGTAGGCAGCCTTGATCGCGCTGTCGTCCGCCGTGGGCTCGACACCCAGGATCTTGTAATAGTCTTTGAAGTCCATCTAAGCATCACCATCCGTTATCGATGTCGCACCGCCACGCACAGCCTGCCCGGATAACCGGACAGCAGGTTGACCGACCTCAAGATTGGGACCGGGCGGCACGTCAGAAGTTTATCGGCAGCGGGTGGCGGTTCTTGTACCGCCCATGGGCTACCAGGCTCATGCCAGCAAGTTTGGGGGTGAAACGCCGTCTTTCAAGGCCGATGATTGCGAATTAGCAGATAACCGGCCTTCGAATCCGCGCCGCACTGGCATACACTGCGCGGCCGTTTTTTCAACTGGAACCCGAAAGACATGAAAAACGCATCCCCGGCCCGTGCCTGCGGCATCGACTTTGGCACGTCCAACTCCACCGTCGGCTGGCTGCGCCCCGGCATGGAAACGTTGATCGCGCTGGAGGACGACAAGATCACCCTGCCCTCGGTGGTCTTTTTCAATCTCGAGGAACGCCGCCCGGTGTACGGCCGCCTGGCCCTGCACGAATACCTGGAAGGCTACGAAGGCCGGTTGATGCGCTCGCTCAAGAGCCTGCTGGGCTCCAAGCTGATCAAGCACGACACCAGCGTGCTCGGCACGGCCATGCCGTTCAAGGATCTGTTGGGGTTGTTCATCGGCCAGTTGAAGCAACGCGCCGAAGCCGCCGCCGGTCGGGAATTCGAAGAAGTGGTGCTGGGGCGCCCGGTGTTTTTCGTCGATGACGATGAGCTGGCCGACCAGGAAGCGGAAAACACCCTGGTGGACGTTGCCCGCGCCATTGGCTTCAAGGAAGTCTCCTTCCAGTACGAGCCCATCGCAGCGGCCTTCGACTATGAATCGACCATCGAGAAAGAAGAGCTGGTGCTGATCGTCGACATCGGCGGCGGTACTTCGGACTTCTCCCTGGTGCGCCTGTCCCCCGAGCGCCGCACCCACGACAACCGCCACGACGACATCCTCGCCACCGGTGGCGTGCACATCGGCGGGACCGATTTCGACAAGCAACTCTCCCTGGCCGGCCTGATGCCGCTGTTCGGCTACGGCAGCCGCATGAAAAGCGGTGCCTACATGCCCACCAGCCACCACATGAACCTGGCGACCTGGCACACCATCAACGCGGTGTACTCGCAAAAGTCCACCCTGGCCCTGGGCAGCATGCGCTACGACATCGAAGACACCGGCGGCATCGATCGGCTGTTCAAGCTGATCGAACAGCGCGCCGGGCACTGGCTGGCGATGGAAGTGGAAGAAACCAAGATCGAGTTGACCCACGCCGAGCAGCGTCACGTGCCGTTGGACCGGATCGAGCCAGGCCTGAGCGTGGACCTGAGCCGGGCCTTGTTCGAATCGGCCATCGACGGTTTGCTGGAACGGGTGCGCGGGAGCGTCACGCAGTTGCTCAACGATGCCAACGTGCGGGTCGATCAGGTCGACACGGTGTTCTTCACCGGCGGTTCCAGCGGCATCCCGGCGCTGCGCAACAGCGTCTCGGCGATGCTGCCCCAAGCGCGGCATGTGGAAGGCAATATCTTCGGCAGTATCGGCAGCGGGTTGGCGATCGAGGCGATGAAGCGGTATGGGAGCCAGGTCTGATCCCAGACCGAGGTGCGCCTTTCGCGAGCAAGCCCGCTCCCACACTTGAACCACACTCTTCCTGAAGGAACTCGGTCAAACTGTGGGAGCGGGCTTGCTCGCGAAGGCGTCAGATCAGACAACACACCCCTTGGATCAGACCATCCCCACCTGCTTCAACTCACTCTTGAGATACGCATAATAAATCGGTCCCGCCACCACCCCCGGCAAGCCGAACGCGGCTTCGAACACCAGCATCGCCATGAGCAATTCCCAGGACTTGGCGCTGATCTGCCCGCCAACGATACGGGCGTTGAGGAAGTATTCGAGCTTGTGGATCACGATCAGGTAACCCAGCGCCGCCACCGCCACCCAGATCGACAACGACAAGGCGACGATGGTGATCAGGGTGTTGGACATCAGGTTGCCAATCACCGGCAGCAGCCCCAGCAGGAACGTCATCACGATCAGGGTCTTGGTCAGCGGTAGCTGGATGCCGAACAGCGGCAGCACCACCGCCAGGAAAATCCCGGTGAAGAAGGTGTTGAGCAGGGAAATCTTGATCTGGGCGAAGACGATGTTGCGAAACGCCTTGACCAGCAGGTTCAGGCGATCGAACAGCGCCGCGGCCAGGGGCTTGCGCTTGGTCAGGTCGGGAATGCGCTGCAGGGCAACGATGGCCCCCAGCACCATGCCGATCAGCAAGGTCACGAACATGTGGGCAGCGTCCTTGCCCACCAGTTGCAGGTCGCTCAGGTGCTTGCTCACCCAGTCGCCGATTGCCACTCGGAACTCGGCAGCGCTGGCCGGTAGGTAGGCGTCGATGAACGGCGGCAATTGTCCACGGGCGCGGTCGACCACCGTCATGAACTTGTCCAGGGACGCGCCTGGGTTTTCTGCTTCATGGAGCAGGAAACTGAAGGCCCCGGCGAAAATCAACGAAAGCACACTGACCACCAGCGTGCCGAGCAACGCCACTGCCAGCCAGCGGGCACGGCGGCCTTCGATCAGGCGCTGCAACTGCGGGGTGAGCATGTTGACCAGCTCGAACACCAGCAGCCCGGCCAGCAAGCTCGGCAACAGGCGCAGCGGCAGCACCAGCAACAACCCACCAAAAATGATCACCCAACTGATCACCAACAACACATGACGCTGAGAAAACGTTGGCATACAGCCTCAGGACAAAACGGCGTGAAAGGATCGGCAGTCTGCCAGCGATCCGCTGGCAGCACTAGGGATTGTGTCGGCCGACCTTCGTCGCAGTTCAGGGCTTTTTTGTAACTTTTGCGTCGGCCCCATCGCGAGCAGGCTCGCCCCCACAGTGGATCGGCGTTGGCCTGCCCATGTGGGAGCGAGCCTGCTCCGGGCGGCGATCCGACGATGGGGCCCCACAGATCCAACACTTATTTTTTCTTCAGGCACTCACTCATGAACGCCTTTCGCGCATCGCCCTTCAGCGCCTGCTCGGTGGCGGTGGCGTTGCAGCTCTTCATGCGCTCCTGCGGGGTAGCCTTGAGGCAATTGCTCATGAACGCCTTGCGCTCGTCGCCCTTGAGCGCCTTGGCGGTGGCGTCGGCATTGCAGGTGGTCATCTTGCTCTGCTGCGCCGTCTCGGCGAAGCCCTGGGAACACAGCAGCAAACCGATCATCAACAAAGGCACACGAAGCATCTTCATGGTGTTTCTCCTGGCTGCCACACGAGGGGGTGGCGATGGGGTGGAGTGTAGACAACGCCTGTTACACCTCCCAAGAGATTCTCGGCGCCTGAACAACCGCTTTCGCGAGCAAGCCCGCTCCCACATTCGATCGAGTTTCTTCAGAAAGAATGCGGTCAATGTGGGAGCGAGCCTGCTCGCGAAGAACGATAACGCGGTCCAACGGGCTACACCCCGGCAGCCTTCAACCGCTCGGCATGCTCGACAAACAACCGGATCGGCTCGGCCCCCTTGCCCACCAGCCCCAGCGACTGGTTGACGATGTCGAAGTGGTCCAGCGGATAGTCGTCGCCGATGACCGTGCCCAGGTGGGAGCTGTAGCGTCCGACCAAGCCGTCGCATTGCCCCGCTTCCCGGACAAAGGTGCGGGCAAATAAACGGCACGTGCGGTGGGTGCCGTCGAACAGGTTGCGCCCTTTATCGGTGATGCCCGGCTGCAAGGTGCCGGACCACGAGTAATAGCGCACGCCATTGACCTCTTCCGGCCCCTGCCCGCCCCAAGTGAGCGGCAGCCCCTGTGGATAACGTTGGTTGAACAGCGCCACGCCAGCAGTGGTCAGGGAGACGTGGGACGCGTGGAGGTCCACCGGCAGCTTCGGCCCGCGATAGCCGGTGTCCAGCAGGCTCATCAGGGCGTTGATCAGGCGTAGCACGGCACTGAGTACGCGGCCCTTGGCGCTGTCGGCCGGGTAATGGCGCTGCAGGTAATCAGCCAGTTCGGAGCCGTGGTTGGGGCCGGCCACCGACGTGACCGACGCCACCAGGTCCGGACGCTTGGCGGCGGCATAACGGGCGGTAAGGCTGCCCTGGCTGTGGCCGATCAGGTTGACCTTCTGCGCACCGGTTTGCCGCAGGATGTCGTCGATCACTGCCAGCAACTGCTCGCCGCGCACCTCGGACGAATGCAGCGGCGAAACCTTCACCGCCACCACCACGGCCCCACCGCGGCGCAACGCCGAGACGATGCCATACCAGTACGGATACAGCACCAGACGGACGAACCCGAGCATGCCTGGGACCAGCACCAGTGGGTAACGAGTGGCGCAGCGTTGCGACATGGCGACATCCTTGATCAAGAGGGGTCAGCATCGGTACTGATGATGACCAGTCTATGACACCCAGATGAATCCGTGGCGAGGGCGCTTGCTCCCGCTGGGCTGCGCAGCCGCCCCTTTCTCAAAACGTCCGCGCCAGCGCCAGCAAACGCTCCTCGGCCTCGGCGCAGGACAACGCAAAACTGCGCTCGGCCGACTCTTCGCCTTCGGCGGCCACCACCGTCACATCGGTGATGCCGATGAATCCCAGCACGGTGCGCAACAGCGTGTCGGCGTGGTTCATGCCCTCCAGTTGGCCGCCGGGGCCGAAACCGAAATCGCCGCGGCTGGTCACGATCAGCGCCTTCTTGCCCAGCACCAGCGGCTCGTAGTGCGACACGCCGTTATCCAGGCTGTGATTGAACGTCAGCCCGATGCGCACGATCTGGTCGATCCAGGCCTTCACGCCGCTGGGCACGCTGAAGTTGTGCATGGGCGCGGCGATCACCAATCGGTCATGGGCTTGCAGCTCCTCGACCAAGGCGTCGCTCAGGGCCAGGTCCGCCTGCATGATCAACGGTCGATTCTGGGGCTCGGGGTAGAACGCCGCCGCGATAAAGGCTTCGTTGACCGGCGGTATCACTGTTCGTCCGACTTCGCGGCGGGTCAATTGAGATTGCGGATTCGCGGCCTGCCACGCCGAGACAAAAGCCTCGGCCAGGCGCCGGGAATGAGAACGCTCGCCACGGGGACTGCCATGCACCACAAGAATCTTGCTCATCTGAATCTCCTTTTATGCGGCTACAATCAACACTGCTTGTGCGGCGCAGATTGAAGCCACGCGCTACCAGCAGACAAATGAGCGTTAGTTCATCTGGATGAGTTAATTTCATCCGTAGCGTTTTTCAGGAGAATCCGGATGTTCGCCAACTTGCCGCTCAACGCCCTGCGCGCCTTCGAATCCGCCGCGCGGTTGCTCAGTTTCAAGGCGGCCGCGGCGGAGTTATCGGTGACGCCTACAGCGATCTCCCACCAGATTCGAGCGCTGGAGAGCTGGCTGGGGCTGGTCCTGTTCGAACGCCTGCCCCGCCAGGTTCGCCTCACCGACGGCGGGCAACGCTTGTTCCACAGCTTGCACGGGGCCTTGCTGGAGGTAGCGCAAAGCATCGATACCTTGCGCCCGCAACGGAGCACCACCCACCTGACCCTGTCCACCACCGCCGCGTTTGCCGCCCTGTGGCTGGTGCCGCGCCTGGGGCGCTTTTATGCGCGCCACCCGAACATCAACGTGCGCCTGGACACCCATTGCGAGGTGATCGACCTGCACCAGGACGCCAGCGTCGACCTGGTGGTGCGCTACAGCCTCGACGCCTACCCGAACCTGTACGGCATGTGCCTGTTCGATGAAAGCTTCGGGGTCTATGGCTCGCCTGAACAGGTGGCCCTGGCGGCCCGGCAGCCGCCGACGCTGATCAGCGTGCGCTGGCACAACTCCAAGCTGTACGCCCACGGTTGGGATGCCTGGTGCGCCCAGGCCGGGGAAGCCTGGCTCACCCGTCAGCCGTGCATCCGCGAGTACGACGAGGAGCACTACGCCTTGCAAGCCGCGATCGCCGGGCAGGGCCTGGTGCTGGCGAGCAATATCCTCGCGTCGCAAAGCATCGCCAGCGGCTTGCTGGTGGGCTATCGCCCGGACGTCCAGGTCAGCGGCGCCGGCTATAGCGCCCTGTGCGTCCCGGGCCGCGAACGCCATCCGCCGGTGCGGGCGTTCTTCCAGTGGTTGGGGGAGGAGGCGCGACTGTCCGGTTATGCGCTGAAAAATTCAGTAAAACTTTTTCAAGACCGCGTCACTCACATTTAGAGTGATCGCGCCAGCAGAGCGTGACGCCTCAACCGGATCAGCCTCCAGGAGAACGAGATGAGCGACATGCACTTATCCGATGTAACCACCCTGCGCGAACGAGCACGGCAGAACGTGCAGAACGGCGCCGTGACCGAAGGCTACGGCGCCGATCGCCAGGAGGTCATCCGCCTGCTCAACGAAGCGCTGGCCACCGAACTGGTTTGCGTGTTGCGCTACAAGCGCCACTACTTCATGGCCACCGGTCTCAAGGCCAGCGTGGCGGCCAGTGAGTTCCTCGAGCACGCGAACCAGGAAGCCGAACACGCCGACACACTCGCCGAGCGCATCGTGCAGCTGGGCGGCGAGCCGGAGTTCAACCCCGACCTGTTGACCCGCAACTCCCACGCCCAATACATAGCGGGCAACACCCTCAAGGAAATGGTGTACGAGGACTTGGTGGCCGAACGGATCGCCATCGACAGCTACCGGGAAATCATCCAATACATTGGCGAAAAAGACCCGACCACCCGGCGCATCTTCGAAGACATCCTGGCCCAGGAAGAAGAGCATGCCGATGACATGGCCGATATCCTGGCTGATCTCTGATACACCTGAGGGCCCCTTCGCGAGCAAGCCCGCTCCCACAGTTGAACCGCATTTCTCTGAAGGAACTTGGTCAACTGTGGGAGCGGGCTTGCTCGCGAAAGGGCCCTAAGCTTCATAACAATTCGCCGGCTACCGGGTAGGCTTGACCGTCACCGGCGCCTTGCCCGCCTTCATCTGTTCCAACAGCGGCGCGCACTGGTTCGGCTCTCCGCCGCTGGGCGCCACCAGCGCCAGCAACCCGGCCGCCGGCGCGGCGATCACGCCCAACGCCACCATGCCGGCACCGCGCAGCATCAGGGGCACGGCCTTGACCCCAGCGGCGGGCTTGGCGAACGTGCCCCGCACATACAAGGGCGAACGCAGGGAAATCAGACGCCAGCCCTTGGACTCTGGGGTGATGGTCAGGTCCAACTGTTCACTCGCCATGTTCGCCGTGCCGTCGATGTAGATGATCGCGTTCTCGGTATCGAACACGAACAGGCGCGTGGTCGCCAGGCCTGTCTTGATGTCGAAGTCGGCTGCCGCGCAGTTGATCTTCACTTCCTTGTCGCCAAAGATTTTCCCTACCACGTAGTTACCAACGTTCAGCCCCGCCAGCTCCATCAATTCCCGACTGATGGCGCCATCGTTGATGAGCATTTTCAGCGTGCCGTTGGAGGTGCCCAGCAACGCCGCCACCGAATTGCCGCGCCCGGTGATGTCGGCATCGCCATTCAATTCGCCGAAGCTGGTTTTCATCGGTTCGAAACCCGGGAACAGTTGCTTGAGCTTGAACCCCCGCGCCGTCAGCTTCGCCTGGCCCTCCAGCGGCCGGGTACGCCCGTTGAGGCGGATCTGCGCATCGAGGCGGCCACCGGCCACACCGAAACGCAGGGGCTCAAGACTCAACTGCCCGTCGTTGAGCACCAGATGGGTGTACAGGTCGGTGAACGGTAGCTGCTCGCTATGGACAATGCGTTTGCCGGTGAACTCCACATCGGCGTCCATCACGCGCCAGCGCTCGGTGCGAAACTCTTCTACAGGCAAGACCTTGCCGGTCGGCTGTTTACTGGCGCCACCGCGGGCCTTTTGCTCGGTGTTGGAGTCAGCACCGATCAACGGCGCCAAGTCGCTAAACAGCAGTTGATTGGAGACCAGCGCGCCACTGAGTTTGGGCCGCTGTTGGCTGGCGACGTAAGCCAGGTCGCCATGGATATCGCTGTCGCCGATCTTGCCGTTGAACCCCTCATAGCGAAACAGCGCCCCACCCGGCTCATGCAGTTTGGCGATCAAGCGGCCATCGGTGGCGTAAGGCGGTGAGTCCGGCAGGGTCACGCCGGTCAGTGGGTAGAGCTGGGCGAGGCTGGTGCCCGCCAGTTTCAGGCGCAAGTCCAGGGCCCCGAGGTTCAGCGGATCGGTGAGGGTGCCCGCCAGTTCGACACGTGTGTCACCGACCTTCGCCTGGGCCTGGAGTGGAAAGGGTCGTGACGCATCCTTCAGTGCCAGCAAGCCACCGACCTTGCCGGAGCCGGTCAGGTTTTGCCCGTGATACTGCCCGTTGACCTTGAAGGCGAACGCGTAGTCCTGTGGCGTCGCGCCTTGGTCCTGGGCTTTTTTCGCGGCTTTGTCACCGACGATATCGCTGAACGGAATGGGTTTGCCCAACGGGTCGATCAACAGGTCGAGGCGGGTCTTGAGTGTCTGGTCGTCAAGGGTGACGTGCCCCTTGTTGAAACCAATGGCGCCAATGTCCACCACCCAGCTGGACGGCTCGGCATCCGGGTCTTTCGGATCGAATTGGAAGGTCCAGTTGGCGCGACCGTCCGCCAGGCGCTGCAGATTGGCGTTGGGCTCCGTCAGGTCGATGCGTGGAATCGCCACTCGCCGGGCCAGCAAGGCCAGAGGCGAAACGCGCAGCTCGACACGCTTGAGCGTGACCATTTGCGGCGTTTTCGACCAATCCGGGTTACCCAGGCTCAAATCTTCGGCCACCACATGGGGCCACGGCAACCAGGCGCGCCAGCCACCTTCTTCCGGCTCACGCTGCCAGATCACCGCCAGGTTGCCGTTGATGGCGAAGGGACGATGCAATTCCTCGGAAACCTTGGCATTGAGCGGGGGCTTGATGCGGTTCCAGTCGAAGAAGGCGATGACCAGCACCAGCACCGCCAGCAGGACAACAAGGCTGGCAAAGCTCCAGGCGAGGATTTTCGAGGTGCGCGTCATGCACAAGGCTCCTGATGACAAGTCAGCGTCCGCAACCGCGGCGCTGTTTTAAATACGAACCTGCACCGGTTCGTCATGAAGGGTTGGACTGGCGAAACGGCCAACAGGTGCCGATGAACGGCACAAAAAAATGCCAGGATTCTGACTGATCGGCCAACAAACTGTTACCGCCCCCGCACATTTGCGAGGCAGCGATGGGTACAAAATACCCACCACGGTGCAAAACAGCACCTTGGAAACGCCCGTTCTAGAGCCTTCGCCGCGAACAATCAATTCCGTTGATTATTACCATTGCGTTTATGAACTTTTATATCGACTTATCGAGAGTAGCATTGCCCTCGTACCCACTTTATCGCCCTCCCAAGGAGCAACGATCATGAAACGCCAATTACTGATGAGCCTGTCCCTTTCACTGCTGGCCTCTACTGCCTTCGCACTGCCAGCCTCCGAACAAGCCACGCCACAGGTCAAGGACAGCCATTCTGTCTACAGCCAGACAGTTGCCGAAGGTGGACGTGATCGCCTGGAAGAAAAAGGCCTGGCCGAAGACGGTTATGACCGTACCAAGCAGAGTGATACCGTGGCAGCTGACGGTTCCGACCGCACCCCAGGTCAAACCCTGGCAGCTGATGGTTCCGACCGCACTCCAGGCCAAACCTTGGCAGCCGACGGTTCCGACCGCACTCCGGGCCAAACCTTGGCAGCTGACGGTTCCGACCGCACTCCGGGCCAAACCTTGGCAGCTGACGGTTCCGACCGCACTCCGGGCCAAACCCTCGCTGAAGACGGTTCTTCGCGCACTAAAATGGGCGATACCGTGGCCGAAGGCGGTGGTGATCGTGTGATCGAACGCAACAGCACCGTGAGCTGAGCCCATGGTGGCCCAGAAAAAAGCCCGATTCCTGCAATCGGGCTTTTGACTTTTCAAGCCCTTCGTTTTCCCCGCCCGATCCCCCTCTACCGTTCGACGTCGGCAAAGCCGATTTGCTAGAGTGCACCGCTCCCGTGAATCAGAAGTCAGCCTTGTGATGCTGCCCCGCGCCGAACAGAAACAACAGACACGCATTGCCCTGATGGACGCAGCCCGTCATTTGATGGAGTGCGGCCGGGGATTCGGCAGCCTGAGCCTGCGGGAAGTCGCCAGGACAGCGGGCATCGTGCCCACCGGGTTCTATCGGCACTTCGAGGACATGGACCAACTGGGCCTGGCACTGGTCAGCGAAGTCGGCCAGACCTTCCGCGAAACCATCCGCCTGGTCCGCCACAACGAATTCGTCATGGGTGGCATCATCGATGCGTCGGTACGGATCTTTCTCGATGTGGTTCAAGTCAACCGATCCCAATTCCTGTTCCTGGCCCGCGAGCAATACGGCGGCTCCCTGCCGGTGCGCCAGGCCATCGCCCAATTGCGCGAAGACATCAGCTCGGACCTGGCCGCCGACTTGGCGTTGATGCCCAAGCTGCAGCACCTGGACCTGGCCGCCCTGGGCGTGATGGCCGATCTTATCGTCAAGAGCGTGTTCGCCACCCTGCCGGACATCATCGACCCACCCGCCCAAGCCCTCCCCGAACACCTCACGCCCCAGGCGAAAATGACCCAGCAACTGCGATTCATCTTCATTGGCCTCAAGCATTGGCAAGGGCTGGGCAGTACCGAATAACTATCAACGTGCCTCCTCTGTGGGAGCGAGCCTGCTCGCGAAAGCGGTGTATCAGCCCCCTGATTGCTCATCTGACACACCGCCTCCCGAAGAACCGCCTGGGAGATGTGGCAATTTCTGTAGGAACTGCCGCCCGCTGTGATCTTTCGGTCCTCTTCCCCCGCCAAACCCTCGGACATTTCCTTCAACACGCCGGGCTGTTCATGAACTAGGCAGCACTTTAGAGCGCCGCTAACCTCTGTTCGTCATCGCAAAAAACGGTGATACGGACGTGCAAGTCCGATCTAGGAGCGTATTCGTTATGGCTATTCGCCGAGCATTTTTCTATGCTCGCTGACTATTATGGCGGCTGCGCGTGGGAGACCTTCGGGTCTGCCGGGTTCCTGGACCGGTCTTGCACACCTACGTACAGCTGCCACCCATTTTTCGACGTGCAATCGGAGGGTGCCGGCTCCACTTCCAGGAATTTTCACTATGTTCAAAGCAACTCCGAATCCCCCGCA
Organism: Pseudomonas sp. SWRI179; assembly: GCF_014268705.1. NCBI lineage: Bacteria > Pseudomonadati > Pseudomonadota > Gammaproteobacteria > Pseudomonadales > Pseudomonadaceae > Pseudomonas > Pseudomonas sp. SWRI179. The sequence continues at coordinate 42,102 of NZ_JABWRA010000028.1, forward strand.
CAGCGGCCACAAGTCCCGCGTCGAAGCGCAGGAAGAAAAAAAGCTCGATGACGCCGCCACCCGCGCCCTCGACTACCACCTCAAGCCCAAGCCCACCTCACCGCCCGAACCCGACAAAAACCAACTCTTCATCGTGTCTCCACACATCGACACCGAAACCCTGCTCGCCAACGCTTCCGAAGACCTGCTCTCCATCAGCACCATCGCCGCCGACCTGGCTGATGACGTGGATGACTCGCGGCGCTGCGTCGCCCTGGCGATCAGCCGCATGGCCGATGGGGTTCAGTTGCTGGTTGAGCGGGCGTTGGATCATCTGGAAACCAAGGAGATGGCGGCGCCTGGTGCCAAGGGGTAGCGCCTTGCTTTGATGCAAGCTGGGCCGACGCCATCGCGAGCAGGCTCGCTCCCACAGGGTTTTGTGTAGAGCCGAATATCAAGTTCAACACCAAGCCACTGTGGGAGCGAGCCTGCTCGCGAAAGCGGTGGACCAGACATATTGATGTCGACTGACACGCCGCCTTCGCGAGCAAGCTCGCTCCCACAGACGCTTTTGTGTTGGTCGCAAAATGGTGCACAGCCCCACGACGCGCACCAACATGGCACGCAATCCGCCCCATCCTGAAACGCCATCCCCAGATATTTCCTACACCCCCTTCGATTGGCAAGCCCCTTGCTCTAAACACAGCACCGTTCATTGCTGGAAGCACTCCGATGCTGGTGATTCACCGCAGAATCGACACTCAACCGCGCTGGGACGCCGAGCTGCACCTGACCTTCGACGCCCGCAGCAAAAGCCGTCTGCGCTGTTTCAGTGCCGAAGGTGAAGACGTCGGGTTGTTCCTGGAGCGAGGCCAGCCGCCGCTGTACGACGGTGAGTGCCTGCAGGCCGAAGATGGGCGCATCGTGCGCGTTTGCGCCCGCGCCGAACAATTGCTGCATGTCACCTGCGCCAATGCCTTCGAACTGACCCGCGCCGCCTACCACCTGGGCAATCGCCACGTGGCCCTGCAAGTGGGCGATGGCTGGTTGCGCCTGCTGGACGATTACGTGCTCAAGGCGATGCTCGAACAACTGGGCGCCCGCGCCGAAGCCATCGAAGCCCCGTTCCAGCCGGAACACGGCGCCTATGGCGGCGGCCATCATCACTCCCGGCACGGCGACGAAGACTTCAACTACGCGCCGCGCCTGCATCAATTTGGCGTGCGCACATGAACCCGGCCTGGGCGCTGCTGCGTCTGGCCAGCCCGCAGTTGCCGATTGGCGGGTACAGCTACTCCCAGGGTCTGGAAATGGCGGTGGACAACGGCCAGGTGAAAAACCCCGACGATGCACGGCGCTGGATCAGCGACCAATTGCTGCTGAACCTGGCACGCTTCGAAGCGCCCCTGCTGCTGGCACACTGCACCGCAGCCGCCGCTAACGATTGGGACACGCTGCGGCAACGCTGTGAAGAACACCGCGCCAGCCGGGAAACCCGCGAACTGCACCAGGAAAGCCGGCAGATGGGCTACTCGTTGCAGCAATTGCTCGCCGGCCTGCCGGAACTCGACCGTGCCGCCCGGGACTTCCTTGAACAGCTCAGCCTTGGTCAGCGCAGCGAGCCGCACCTGGCACTGGGCTGGGCCCTGGCCGCCCGCGCCTGGCAGATCGCCCCCCAGGATGCCCTCGCCGCCTGGCTGTGGAGCTGGCTGGAAAACCAACTGGCGGTGCTGATGAAAACCCTGCCCCTGGGCCAGCAAGCGGCCCAGCGCCTGACCAGCGAACTGCTGCCGCTGTTGCAACAGGCCCAGCACGACGCCTCGAACATCGACCCCGACCATTACGGCAGCGCCGCGTTTGGCCTGTCCCTGGCGTGCATGGCCCATGAGCGCCAGTACAGCCGTCTGTTCCGTTCCTAGGAGACACACATGAACACACAACCTCTGCGCGTCGGTATCGGCGGCCCGGTGGGCTCCGGCAAGACCGCCCTGACCCTGGCCCTGTGCCTGGCTTTACGTGAACGCTACAACCTGGCAGTGGTAACCAATGATATCTACACCCGCGAAGACGCCGACTTCCTGGTGCGCAACGAAGCCCTGGCGCCGGAGCGGATCATCGGCGTGGAAACCGGCGGCTGCCCGCACACGGCGATTCGCGAAGATGCCTCGATCAACCTCGAGGCCGTGGACCAGTTGAACCGGCGCTTTCCGGGCCTGGACCTGATTCTGGTGGAGTCGGGCGGCGACAACCTGTCGGCGACCTTCAGCCCGGAGCTGTCGGACCTGACGATCTATGTGATCGACGTTTCCGCCGGGGACAAGCTGCCGCGCAAGGGCGGGCCGGGCATTTGCAAATCCGACCTGCTGGTGATCAACAAAATCGACCTGGCACCCCTGGTGGGCGCGTCCCTGGAGATGATGGACAGCGACACCCGGCGGATGCGCAACGGCAAGCCCTTCGTGTTCAGCAACCAGAAGACCGGCCAGGGCCTGGACGACATCATCGCCTTCATCGAGCGCCAGGGTCTGCTGAGCGCCGCCTGATTTTCCGACTGACAACAAGGAAGCTTATCCATGACCTTCAAACGCCTCTTCGGTGCCCTTGCCCTGCTGCTGACCCCGGCCCTGGCCTTCGCCCACCCTGGCCATGGCGACAACGGCCTGATCGCCGGCCTCGGCCACCCCATCGGCGGGCTCGACCATTTGCTGGCGATGCTGGCGGTCGGCTTGTGGGCCGCGCAACAACAAGGCGCCGCGCGCTGGGCGCTGCCCTGCACCTTCGTGGGTACGATGCTGCTGGGCGGTCTATTGGGCTTTGAAGGCCTGAACCTGCCGGCGCTGGAAAGCGGGATCGCCGCCTCGGTGTTGGCCCTGGGCCTGGCGGTGGCACTGGCGGTGCGTCCACCGTTGAGCCTGGCGGTTGGCGCGACGGCCTTGTTTGCACTGTTCCATGGCGTGGCCCATGGCTTGGAACTGCCGGACATGTCGAGCCCGTGGGCCTATGCGGTGGGCTTCGTCGCAGCCACGGCGGCGCTGCATGGCGCAGGGTTTGCACTGGTGCGGGCGCTGCCACGCGCGGCGGCGCCAATGGTTCGGTTGGCTGGAGCAGCGTCGGCGGGGGCTGGGGTTTGGTTGTTGGCGGGTTGATTCTTTAGCGCCTTCGAAGACGCCTTCGCGAGCAAGCCCGCTCCCACAGTTAGGTCGGTGTACGCCGCCTCCTGTGGGAGTGAGCCTGCTCCCGCAGCTTGATCGGTGTACACCGTACCCTGTGGGAGCGGGCTTGCTCGCGAAGGCGGCCTGATAGCCACCCCATCTCCCCAGGCCTGCCACTCTGCTACCATGTCGCGCAATCGCCCCCAAGCCGTGACGACGTCCGCCCATGCCTGATGCTTCCCGCCCCGCTCCCCCGCCTGAATTGACCGCCCTGTTCGCAACAGTGCGGCAGCATTTTCACGACGTGATCGTGCCGATGTGGCAAGGCCCGGGCTGGAATGCCGAACTGGCGCTGCCCTATGAATCCCTGGATGCCGAACATGCGCCGCTGCCGCCCCAGCGCTACCGGGCCATGGCCTGTGCGCGACAACTGTATGTGTTTGCGAGCCTGATTGGCGAAGTGCCCCAGGCCGAGGAACGGGCCAGCGTACTGTTCCGCTCGCTCCAGCGTCATTTCCACGATGCCGAACATGGCGGCTGGTTCTACAGCATCGACCCGCAAGGCGCGCCGCTGGACACCGGCAAGGACCTCTATACCCACGCGTTTATTCTGTTCGCCTGCGCCCATTACTGGGGCAAGGTCCGCGAACCGCTGGTGGAATCGGTGCTCAACGCGAGCCTGGAAGTCATCGCCCGGCGCTTTGCCAGCGTCGACGGTCTCTACGAAGCCAGCCTCAAGCGCGATTGGTCGACGACGGGTTCCGGCCCTTTGCAAAACCCGTTGATGCACCTGGCCGAAGCGTTTCTCGCCACCCTCTCGGTCCGCGAAGATGCCAACGTCCGCCAGGCGTTGCTGGACTTGTGCGACGGGATGGCCAAGCACTTCATCGATCCGCAGCAGCGGGTCATGATGGAAAAACCGCTCAAGGCTGTGGATAACTGGTTCGAGCCGGGCCACCAGTTCGAATGGTATTACTTGCTGGCCTCATCGCCGCTGTTGCGCAACGGCAAGTTGCACACCGCCCTGGAGCGCAGCTTCGGCCATACCGAACAACGCGGCGTCGATCCGGATTCCGGCGCGGTGTGCGCGATGCTGGCGGTGGACACACAAGCAGGCCCACGGGATGCCACCCAACGCATCTGGGCCCAGGCGGAATACCTGCGGGCGCTGACTTTGCGCCCGGACAATCAGGGGGCATTGCTACATCAACTACAGGCGTTGCGACAACAATTCCTGCATGGCAAAGGCTGGAACGAATGCCTCGACGCCGACGGCATTGTCAGCCGCCGGGACATGCCGTCCACCACGCCGTATCACCTGCTGACCTGCTATCGCGGGCTGGCCGATTATCTGGCTTGATCCCACTGTGGCGAGGGAGCTTGCTCCCGCTGGGCCGCGCAGCGGCCCTAAAAAGCTTACGACTGCTTCGCAGCCGAGCGGGAGCAAGCTCCCTCGCCACAAGGGCTCAACATTTCCAGCTCAAGTACGTCAGCGGTCAGGCCTTGTTACGCTCAATCGCAAACCCAGCCCAGGTCTGGCTCACCGGCATCAGCTCCAGGCTGTTGATGTTGATGTGCGCCGGCGTGTTGAGCACCCAGAAAATCGTGTCGGCGATGTCTTGTGGCTGGATCGGCTCGGCGCCGGCATAGGTCGCGTTGTAGCGCTCCTGGTCGCCACCGAAGCGCACCAGGGAGAATTCGCTTTCGCACAGGCCCGGCTCGATGTTGCTCACTCGCACGCCCGTGCCTTGCAGGTCGCAACGCAGGTTCAGGGAGAACTGTTTGACGAACGCCTTGCTCGCGCCATACACATGGCTGCCCGGATACGGGTAATTGCCGGCAATGGAACCCAGGTTGACGATCCCGGCGCCACGGCCGTGGGCAATCAGGCGCGGCAACAGCAGGCGGGTGCTGTAGATCAGCCCTTTGACATTGGTGTCGACCATGGTGTCCCAGTCATCGAGGTCGCACTTGGGTGCCGGATCGACGCCCAAGGCCAGGCCGGCGTTGTTGATCAGCCCGCGCAACGTGGCGAAGGACGGCGGCAGGTTGGCGATGGCCTCTTCCATGGCCTTGCGATCGCGCACGTCCAGGACCAGGCCATGGACTTCGGTCTGCTTCGACAGCTCGGCACAAAGGGCATTGAGGCGTTCTTCACGACGACCGGTCAGCACCAGTTTCCAACCGGCCTCGGCAAAACGTCGGGCACAGGCTTCACCAAAACCGGATGTCGCGCCGGTGATAAACAGGGTGTCAGACATCGTGTTCTCCTTGTTGGAACTTCAAAAGCCGTTGAATGGAATCGGCCCACAGCATGCCCGGCCTGATACGTCGTGGGCAAGGTTTGCACACGCGCTTTTTGGGCCACAGCTGCTCATAAAACAACCAATCCACGCCAGGCCTTGCCCAGCAAGGGCCGCAGCCGGTTGCCCGCACCTTATCCACAGGCACGTCCACAGTAATCGGGGGCAAGTACAAACCCCACAGGCCGCTGTGCATAAGGCTTTGCGGGGTATTTGGAAAATTTTTTCGCTTGACCCTGCAACTCAGGTTGTGCAACGCAAGTTATCTGCTATAAGTCAGCGCCCCAGAGGCGATGGCTCCAAGCCAGTAACCACGGCCCTCAGCGCGGTCTTTCCAGAGTTTAATCACAGACTTATCCACAGGATTACCGATAGACTTCCGAGCCCATTCCAGTGCTCACAAAACTGTTGACAACTGCCGCTCCCGCTTGACCGAAAACGCCTGATCAAAAAACGATCACAGCCCTGCAAGCCACGTAATCAAAGGCTTCCAGCCAGCTACTCCCACGTTACCCACAGCCAGTTCCACAGCAAACGGGGACAAGTCAAAACCGTGACAAAACAACTGTTTGCGGCGACTTTATGTCGCGGTTTCGCAGGGGCTCAGGATTGTTGTCCACAATTCCTGAAACCATACAAATTCCCCCTGTGGGAGCGGGCTTGCTCGCGAAGGCGGCGTGTCAGTCGACATCAATATGTCTGATCCACCGCTTTCGCGAGCAGGCTCGCTCCCACAGGGGATGGCGGTGATAGGGGAGAGATAAAAAAACCGGCGATTCACTCGCCGGTTTTTTTCATTGCTTCAACCGCCTCAATGCCCACCCAGGTACGCGTTGCGCACCTCTTCGTTGGCGAGCAGTTCCTTGCCGGTGCCGGTCAGGCGGATTTCACCATTGACCATCACATAAGCCCGGTCCGACAGCCTGAGGGCGTGGTTGGCGTTCTGTTCCACCAGGAAAATGGTCATCCCGGTGGAGGCCAGTTCACGCAGGGTGGCGAAGATCTGTTTCACCACGATCGGCGCCAACCCCAGGCTCGGCTCATCGAGCAGCAACAACTTCGGTCGGCTCATCAATGCCCGGGCGATGGCGAGCATTTGCTGCTCGCCGCCGGACATGGTCATGGCCCGCTGGTTGCGGCGCTCCTTGAGCCGCGGGAACAGCTCGAACATGCGTTGCATGTCTTCGCTGGCGTATTTGTCACCGATGGGAATGGTGCCCATCAGCAGGTTTTCCTCGACCGTCATGTCGGGGAAAACCCGCCGCCCTTCTGGCGACTGCGCGATGCCGTTGGAGGCGATGTAGTGGGAGGACTTGTGGGTGATGTCCACGCCCTGGTAGATGATCTGCCCACCCGCCGCGCGAGGCTGGCCGAAGATCGACATCAGCAGCGTGGACTTGCCGGCACCGTTGGAGCCGATCAGGCTCACGGTCTCGCCTTCGCCAATGTGCATCGAGACTTTCTTCAGGGCCTGGATCGGCCCGTAGAACACGTCCAACTCCTTGAGTTCGAGGATAGGTCCACTCATACCAGTTCCTCTTCGTCGGCACCCAGGTAGGCCGCGATCACCTTCGGATCGTTGCGAATCGCCTCGGGACCACCCTCGGCGATCACGTTGCCGTGGTCCAGCACCACGATGTGGTCGGAAATGCTCATTACCATGCCCATGTCGTGTTCGATCAGCACCACGGTCAGATCATGCTCGTCGCGCAGCAGCCGGATCATCGCGCTCAGCGCTTCGGTTTCCTGAGGGTTGAGGCCGGCGGCCGGCTCGTCGAGACAGATGATCTGCGGACGCGTGCACATTGCCCGGGCGATTTCCAGGCGCCGTTGCTGGCCGTAGGAAAGCTCCCCGGCCAGGCGGTTGGCGCAATCCACCAGGTCCACAACCTCCAGCCAATAGAACGCATGGTCCAGGGCGTCGCTTTCAGCCTTGCGGTAACCCTTGGTATTGAGGATACCCGCCACCAGGCTGCGGTTGACCCACATGTGCTGGGCCACCAGCAGGTTTTCCAGCACCGACATTTCCTTGAACAGGCGAATGTTCTGGAAGGTACGCGCCAGGCCGGCGCGGTTCACCAGGTGGGTGCCGCCGAACATCTTGTAGTACAGCCGGCTGGCGAAGGATTTCGGCGAGACGAAGTCGGTCGGGCGGAACGCTTCGCCCAACAACTTGATGACGTTGGTCTGCTCGCCGCGCACGTTGAGTTCAATCTTGCCGCCCGAAGCCTTGTAGAAACCGGTCAGGCAGTTGAACACCGTGGTCTTGCCCGCACCGTTGGGGCCGATTAGCGCGAAGATCGAGTTGCGCTTGACCTGCAGGCTGACATCGCTGAGGGCCTTGATGCCACCGAACTGCATCATCAGGTTTTCAACTTTGAGTACGACTTCGCTCATGGCGCTACCCCCTTGCGCGGCGTCACACCGGTACGGCTGATACGGATCAAGCCGCGCGGGCGCCAGATCATCATCAACACCATCAGTACGCCGAACAGCAGCACCCGGTATTCAGAGAAACTGCGCAAAAGCTCCGGCGCCACGGTGAGCACGAAGGCGGCAATCACCACGCCGACCGTCGACCCCATGCCGCCCAGCACCACGATCGCCAGGATCAACGCCGACTCGAAGAAGGTGAACGACGACGGGTTGACGAAGCCCTGGTAACTGGCGAAGAACACCCCGGCCAGGCCAGCTGTGGACGCGCCGATGGTGAAGGCCGAGAGCTTGACCAGCACATGGTTCAGGCCCATGGAGCGGCAGGCGATCTCATCCTCGCGCAGGGCCTCCCAGGCACGTCCGACCGGCATGCGCGTCAGGCGATGCTTGATGTAGAGCACCAGCAATACCGTGATGAACAGCACGATGTAGATGAACAGGAATTTGATGTTGGGGTTGTAGTCGAGGCCGAAGAACTCATGGAACGGCACCCCGCCATCTTTCGCTCGTCGGCCGAACTCCAGGCCGAAAAAGGTTGGCGACGGCACGGGCATGCCATTCGGCCCGCCAGTGAACGACAGCCAGTTGTTCAGCACCAACCGGATGATCTCACCGAACCCCAGGGTCACGATGGCCAGGTAGTCACCGTGCATTCGTAACACCGGGAATCCCAATATGCACCCCGCCATCGCCGCCGCGATGGCCGCCAGCGGCAATACGGTCCAGAAACCCAGCCCCAGGTATTGATAGCCCAGCGCCAGGCCATAGGCACCGATGGCATAGAACGCCACGTAACCCAGGTCGAGCAGCCCCGCCAGGCCGACCACGATGTTCAGACCCAGGCCCAACAACACATAGATCAGCCCGAGGATGACCACAGTGAGCACGTACTTATTGGCGAAGAACGGAAACACGATGGCAATCACGATCAGCGCCGGAATGATCCAGCGCAGCCGCGACTTGTAGTCTGGTGGCAGCACATGCACGCCGGAGCCGGTGCTTTCGAAGCCCTGGAGAATCTTCAGTCCCTTGGGGGTTTGCAGGAACAGGCTCAAGGCAAAACGGCCGATCATCACGATCGCCACCAACCAGCCGACCCGGGCCGGTTGCAGGTTGAAGCTGTAGCCGTCGAGCACCACGCCGACAATCGGCCCGAACACGATCAGCGAGATCAGGCCGGCCAGGATCGCGTCGATGACGCTCTGTTTGATATCAAGCGGTTTATTGGCAGCAGACATACTTATACCTTCGCCACGAGTGGGCGACCCAGCAGGCCTTGGGGACGGAAGATCAGGATCAGCACCAGCAGCGAGAAACTGAACACGTCTTTGTAGTCAGAATTGATCAGACCGGAGAACAGCGACTCGGAGATCCCGAGGATGATCCCGCCGAGCATCGCCCCAGGCAGGGAGCCAATGCCGCCGAGTACCGCTGCGGTGAACGCCTTGATGCCGATGATGAAGCCGGCATAGAAGTCGAACGTGCCGTAGTTCATGGTGATCAGCACGCCGGCCAGGGCCGCCATGGCTGCACCGATGATGAACACGTAGGAAATCACCCGGTCGGTGTTGATCCCCAGGATCGAGGCCATCTTGCGGTCTTGCTGGGTGGCGCGGCACATGCGCCCGAGCTTGGTGTATTTGATGATGTAGGTCAGCGCGGCCATCCCGGCGAACGCAGCGACCAGGATGAAAATCTTGGTGTAGGTGAGCTGGACGAAACCGCTGCCGATGTCGACGCGCATGGCGCCTTCGAGCAGCGTCGGGATCCCTTGTTGACGGGCGCCCTGGCTGATTTGTGCATAGTTCTGCAAGATCAGCGAGATGCCGATGGCACTGATCAGCGGTGCCAGCCGGGTGGAGTTGCGCAGGGGTTTGTAGGCGACGCGTTCGATGACCCAGCCGTATACGCCGGTGACCACGACCGTGAACACGAGGGTGCCAAGGATCATTAGCGGAAAGGATTCAATACCGAAGTAAGCCAGCAGAGCCAGACTGATTGCCGCGAGGTAAGCGGAAATCATGTAAACCTCGCCATGGGCGAAGTTGATCATGCCGATGATGCCGTAGACCATTGTGTAGCCGATGGCGATCAGACCATAGACCGACCCGAGGGTCAGGCCATTGATCAGTTGCTGCAGGAAAATACCATCCATAACGCAATCTCACGCAGTGAGACAGCACATCCCGGGGACGCGACGACGGGTTCGAAGCCCAGCGCCAAAGGATGTGCGGCTCGTAGAAAAAAACAGACGGGCCTTTGGCTAATGCCAATCAGGACAGGGTGAACACAGTCTCCGTGGCGAGGGAGCTTGCTCCCGCTGGACTGCGCAGCAGTCCCCTTTTTGGGGCCGCTACGCGCCCCAGCGGGAGCAAGCTCCCTCGCCACAGGCTAGTCATCCCTTCAAATTACTTCTGTTTTTCCAACTGGTGGTATTTGCCGTCCTTGTCCCACTGGTAGACCACGTAGTCGGAGACTTTCAGGTCGCCCTTGGTGTCCCACTCCTTCTTGCCCATCACGGTCTGGACAGGGTTGGCCTTGAGCCACTTGGCCGCATCCTCGCCTTTGTTGGACTTGGCGCCGTTGAAGCCGGCGGCCAGGGCCTGGACCGAAGCGTAGGCGTACAGGGTGTAACCTTCAGGCTCGGTGCCGTTCTTGCGGAACTCTTCAACCACGACCTTGCTGTCTGGCAGCAGGCGCGGGTCGGCGCCGAAGGTCATGTACACGCCATCGACGTATTGCGCGCCGCCGGCGGTGGTGACCAGTTCGTCGGTGACAATGCCATCGTCGGACATGAACTTCACGTCCTTGAGGCCTTGCTCACGTAACTGGCGAACCAGCGGACCGGCTTCCGGATGCAGGCCACCGAAGTAGACCACGTCGGCGCCAGCCCCACGGATCTTGGTGACCACGGCGCTGAAGTCTTTCTCGCCACGGGTCAGGCCTTCGTACAGCACCGGGGTCACGCCGCGCTTGATCAGTTGTGCCTTGGTGGCATCCGCCAGGCCTTGGCCATAGGTGTCCTTGTCATGCAGGACAACGACTTTCTTGCCCTTGAGCACGTCGACGATGTAGTCGCCGGCCACGATGCCCTGCTGGTCGTCACGACCGCACATGCGGAACATCGCGCTGAGGCCGCGCTCGGTCACGGCCGGGTTGGTCGAGCCGGGGGTGATGGCGATGATGCCGGCTTCGTCGTAGACCTCGGAGGCCGGGATGGTGTTGGACGAGCAGAAGTGCCCGACCACGCCAATCACCTTGTCCTGGTCAACCAGGCGGTTGGCCACGGCCACGGCCTGCTTGGGCTCGCAAGCATCGTCACCGGCAACCAGTACGATCTTCTCGCCGTTGACGCCACCCGCTTTGTTAATGACATCGGCCGCTGCCTGCGCACCCTTCATGTACTGCTCGCCAAATGCAGCGTTGGCGCCGGTCATCGGCCCCGCCACACCAAATTTCACATCAGCTTGAGCAAACGCAGAAACACCCAATGCAGCTGCCACTGCGAGGGCCAGGAAACCTTTCTTGTAAAACGTCTGGGACATGAGGTGGTGCTCCAAGGTTTTTTTTAGTTGGCACTGCGACTTCATTTCACTGAAAAGCTCAGAGCAAGGGCCGTGCCATCGGTTTTTTATTCTGAAAAAAGTCGCTGCTTTATTGTTATTTCGACTGTTTCGAGCCCTTTTTCATGGGGCGTGCAACCGTCTAAACCGCACGAGGTGCAACCTTTTATTTAAATGGGTGAAACCCTCCGTGAGCCATCATTGCAACCATCACACGAAACGGCGTGCAACCTCTGTGTAACAACCCACGTCACCGAACTGCACACTGTCGGTGCGCGACTGCTACAAGCCGCACCATAACAGGCTAGACGCTACGCCGGAAAACGCGGGTTCCAGCAACAATTTTCAACACTCAAATGACGATCCGCAGGCACTGGCCCGCGTGATACAGCGAAAAACCGGCCTCATACAGGCAACTGCGCAACCCCACCCCGGCCAGTGGCTGCATGGGCGCGAACGGGATCGGCAGGGCCTGGGCGTTACCGTGGCAGAGGTAATCGGCGAACGCCTTGCCGACCACCGTACCGGTGGTCACGCCCCGGCCGTTGTAGCCGGTCACGGCCACCAGCCCGGGGGCCGGTTCGAACAGGCGCATCAGATGATCGGGGGTAAAGGCGATGCAACCGGTCCAGGTGCATTCCCACTCCACCGGCTTGAGATAAGGAAAATAGTGTTGCTGTACTCGGTCGGCCCAGGCCTTGAGGAACCAGGTCGGCTTGCGGTTGCCGTTGCCCAGGCTGCCCAGCAGCAAGCGGCCGTCCTTGTCCCGGCGGATGCTGCTCAGCACCTGGCGGGTATCCCACGAACCCTGGCCGCCTGGCAGGATGCGGCGGGCGGCCTCGTCGGTCAGCGGGACCGAGGCGACCTGATAGTAATAGCCAGGGAAAAAATTGCGCCGCAGCTCGGTCCAGTCGCCCTCGGTGTAGGCGTTGGAGGCAATCACCACCTGCTCGGCCAGCACCGAACCCTGGGCGGTTAGCACCGACCAGCGCTGGCCTTGGCGTTCCAGGCGGGTCACCGGGGAATGGTCGAACAACTGGCCGCCCAGGTCCGTTGCGGCCTTGGCCAACCCGCTGGTGTAGGCCATCGGGTTGAGCGTGCCGGCGCGGCGGTCGAGTAATGCCGCAGCGATTTTCGAGGTGCCGGTCGCCTCCGCGCAGGCCTGGCCGGTGAGCAACTCCACCGGGGCGCCACGGCGTTTCCATTGTGCCTCGCGACTGCGCAGGTCGGCCTCGCCCCGGGCGTTATGGGCCATGTGCAGGGTGCCTTCGCGACGCAACTGGCAATCGATGCTGTATTTATCGATGAGACTGAACACCAAGGCTGGCGCAGCCCCCAGCATGCGGTTGAGCTGGCTGCCCACCGCCTCGCCGAACCCGGCCTCGATGTCATCCGGCGGGATCCACAGCCCGGCGTTCACCAGGCCGACGTTGCGTCCCGACCCGCCCTGCCCGGCCCGATGGGCTTCCAGCACAGCCACGCGCTTGCCTTGTTCGAGCAAGTGCACCGCCGCCGACAGCCCGGTGAAGCCTGCGCCGATCACACAGACATCCACCGTGATTTCACCGGTGAGCGCGGTGTTTTCAGGCCTTTGCGGCGTCAGTTTTTCCCACAGACACTCTTCGCGTAACGGCATTGCCAGACTCCGGAAATGAAACCTAACCACTACACCATTCCATTTGTGGGAGCGGGCTTGCTCGCGAAGGCAGTGGGCCTGTCGACACTAATGTTGAGTGACAGTCCGCTTTCGCGAGCAAGCCCGCTCCCACATGGGATCACCGCTTGGCTCAAGCCTTAATCGAACGTAATCCCCTGCGCCAACGGCAACTCCAGCGAGTAATTCACGGTGTTGGTCTGGCGGCGCATGTAGCCGCGCCAGGCGTCGGAGCCGGATTCGCGACCGCCGCCGGTTTCTTTTTCGCCGCCGAACGCGCCGCCGATTTCCGCGCCGCTCGGGCCGATGTTGACGTTGGCGATGCCACAGTCGCTGCCCACGGCCGACATGAACTGCTCGGCTTCACGCACGTCGGTGGTGAAGATGCAGGACGACAGGCCCTGGGGCACGGCATTGTTCAAGTGCAGGGCCTCGGCAAAGTCCTTGTAGCCGACCACGTACAGGATCGGCGCGAAGGTTTCATGGCGCACCACATCACTCTGCTCGGGCATCTCGACGATGGCCGGCGAGACGTAATAGGCATTCGGGAATTGGTCTTCAAGCTGGCGCTTGCCACCAAACACGCGACCGCCTTCGCTCAAGGCCTGCTCTAGCGCGTCCTGCATGCCCTCGAAGCTGTGCTTGTCGATCAGCGGTCCGACCAGGTTGCCTTCCAGCGGATGGCCAATGCGCACTTTCGAATAGGCGGCCTTGAGGCGGGTGACGATCTCTTCCTTCACCGACTCATGGGCAATCAGGCGACGCAGGGTGGTGCAACGCTGGCCGGCGGTGCCGACGGCGCTGAACAGGATGGCGCGCACGGCCATGTCCAGGTCGGCGCTCGGCGCCAGGATCATGGCGTTGTTGCCGCCCAGCTCCAGGATGCTGCGGGCGAAACGCGCGGCGACTTTCGGCGCCACTTCACGGCCCATGCGGGTGCTGCCGGTGGCGCTGATCAAGGCCACGCGCGGGTCATCCACCAGCGCTTCACCGGCATCGCGACCGCCGATGATCACCTGGCTCAGGTACGGTGGCGCGTCGCTGAAGTTCTTCAGCACGCGCTCGAACAGCGCCTGGCACGCCAGGGCGGTGAGTGGGGTCTTTTCCGACGGTTTCCAGATCACCGAGTTGCCGCAGACCAGGGCCAGCGTGGTGTTCCAGGCCCAGACCGCGACGGGGAAGTTGAAGGCACTGATCACCCCGACCACGCCCAGCGGATGCCAGGATTCACGCATGTGGTGGCCTGGGCGTTCGGAGGCGATGGTCAAACCGTACAACTGGCGGGACAGACCGACGGCGAAGTCGCAGATGTCGATCATCTCTTGCACTTCACCCAGGCCTTCCTGGGTGATCTTGCCGGCTTCCCAGGACACCAGCTCGCCGAGATCGGCCTTGTATTCACGCAACAGATCGCCGAATTGACGCACCAGCTCGCCGCGACGCGGGGCCGGCACCTTGCGCCACAGGTCGAAGGCATGCTCGGCACGGCTGACCTGCTGCTCGACTTCAGCGGCGCCTTCCCAGTTCACGGCGCCGATACGACTGCCATCGATAGGCGAATGCACCGGCTGCGCGCCGCCCTGGTACAAGGCCGGATTGACGCCCAGACGATCAAGCAATGCAGCAACCATGGGTAACTCCTCTAAACGAGCGATAAAAGATTGGCAGGCGGGCAATCACCCTCTGCTCAGGCCTCTAGTTTTAGCTGGCTCGAGTCTTGCCAACAAACGACCATTAAGCGAGATATCATTCCGTTTATTCATGCTGCCCCTGACTCGATTTATAGAGCAACAAGAAAAAGGCCCTCGTCATGCTCAATAAGCGCTATTTACCATCGATCACCGCCCTCCAGTGCTTCGAAGCCGTGACCCGCCACCTGAGCTTTACCCGTGCCGCCGAAGAGCTTCACCTGACCCAGAGTGCCGTCAGCAAACAGGTCGCCCAGCTTGAGGAATTGTTGCAGCACCTGCTGTTCCGGCGCGTGCGCCGTCGCTTGCAGCTGACACCGGCCGGGGATTTGTATCTGGGGGAAGTACGAAAAATCCTCACCCAGGTGGAGATGTCTACCCATTACCTGCGGTCCTACGGTGGCGACACCGAAGTCCTGCGTGTTTCCACGCCCCCGACCTTTGGGGCTCGCTGGCTGGTTCCGCGCCTGAAAGGCTGGCGCCTGCGTCATCCGAAAATTCATCTGGACCTGTGCAGCGAGCAGGAAGCCGACGACTTGCAGCAGGGGCGCAGCGACCTGGCGTTCTACTTCGGCCAGGGTTCACGCCCTGGCACCGAGTCCCTGAGACTTTTCGACGAGGAGCTGGTGCCAGTCTGCGCGCCCGGCAGCCTACCCGGCCAGCCCTTCACCGACCCGACCCAATTGGCCGAGTTGGTGCTGCTGCAAAACGCCTCGCGACCCCAGGCCTGGCACGACTGGTTCGACAGCCAGGGCTACCACACCGAACACAGCTACCACGGCCCGCGTTTCGAAACCTTCTACATGTGCATTCGCGCCGCCCAGGTCGGCTGTGGCGTCGCCCTGCTGCCACGGTTCCTGGTGGAAGAAGAACTGGCCGACGGCAAGCTGGTCATCCCCTGGCCCCACGCAATGCCCAGCACCAGCGCCTATTACCTGGCCTATCCGGAGCATTCGGCGGAAGTACCCAAGGTGCGGCTTTTCGTGGAGTGGATGCTGGAGCAGATCGACAGCCCGGAGGTATCGCAATAACGGCATCCCACACAAACCCCGTGGCGAGGGAGCTTGCTCCCGCTCGGGTGCGAAGCACCCGCAAAAAAAGGGGAGCGCTTCGCACTCCAGCGGGAGCAAGCTCCCTCGCCACAGTAAGCGCGCTCCCGCAAAGGCCTGAGGACTGTTAAAAAATCGCTGGCAAAACCCACCAGGGTTATGCGCCACTAGCCGTTCACTGAACTGCCGAACTTCGCTGCCCACGGCTGCGGCCTGTCTGGAGAACCCTATGAGCGAGAGCGTATTTGCCGATCGTATCGTGCAGAACCTGCTCGACACCGACTTCTACAAACTGACGATGATGCAGGCGGTGCTGCACAACTACCCCAACGTCGAAGTCGAGTGGGAGTTCCGTTGCCGCAACAGCGAAGACCTGCGACCGTACCTGGCAGAGATCCGCTTCCAGATCGAGCGCCTGGCGGAGTTGAACCTGAGCGCTGACCAGTTGGGTTTCCTGGAGCGCATCAGCTTCCTCAAGCCGGACTTCCTACGCTTCCTGGGGCTGTTCCGCTTCAACCTGCGCTATGTGCACACCGGCATCGACAACGGCGAGCTGTTCATCCGCCTGCGCGGACCGTGGCTGCATGTGATCCTGTTCGAAGTGCCGCTGTTGGCCATCGTCAGCGAAGTGCGCAATCGCTATCGCTACCGTGAAGTCGTCCTGGAACAGACCCGCGAGCAGCTGTACCGCAAGTTCGACTGGTTGAGCGCCAACGCCAGCGCCGATGAGCTGTCCGAGCTGCAAGTCGCGGATTTCGGCACCCGTCGTCGGTTTTCCTTCCGCGTTCAGGAAGAAGTGGTCAACGTCCTCAAGCACGATTTCCCCGGGCGTTTCGTCGGCACCAGTAACGTCCACCTGTCCCGGGAGCTGGACATGAAACCCCTCGGCACCATGGCCCACGAGTGGATCATGGCCCATCAGCAACTGGGCCCGCGATTGATCGACAGCCAGATCGCCGCCCTCGATTGCTGGGTGCGTGAATACCGAGGCCTGCTGGGTATCGCGCTCACCGATTGCATCACCATGGACGCTTTCCTCAAGGACTTCGATCTGTTCTTCGCCAAGCTGTTCGACGGCTTGCGCCACGACTCGGGCGACCCGGTGATCTGGGCGGAAAAAGCCATCGCCCACTACCACAAGCTCGGCATCGACCCGATGAGCAAGACCCTGGTGTTCTCCGATAGCCTGACATTGCCCAAATGCCTGGAGATTTTTCGGGCGTTGCGTGGTCGCATTAATGTCAGCTTCGGTATCGGCACCCACCTGACCTGCGACATTCCGGGTGTCGAGCCGATGAGCATCGTGCTTAAAATGATCAGCTGTGCCGGGCAACCCGTGGCCAAGATTTCCGATGAGCCCGGCAAGACCCACTGCAAGGACCCGAATTTCGTCGCCTACATGCGACACGTTTTCCAAGTACCTGCCGCCCTTTCAGACGCATCAAGCAAGGAGTGAATTCATGCAAGCCGTACAGCGTGAGATTGCTGAACAGCTCAAGGTCCAGCCACCGTTCGCCAATGACGCCGCCCTCAAGGCCGAAATCGCCCGGCGAGTGAGCTTTATCCAGGATTGCCTGGTCAATTCCGGGCTCAAGTCCCTCGTGCTGGGCATCAGCGGGGGCGTCGACTCGCTGACCGCCGGGCTGCTGGCCCAACGCGCCATGCGCGAACTGCGGGAGAAAACCGGCAACTCGGCCTACAAGTTCATCGCCGTGCGCCTGCCGTACGAAACCCAGTTCGACGAACATGAAGCACAGGCCTGCGTGGACTTCATCGACCCGGACGAGCGCCATACCGTCAACATCGGCCCGGCGGTCAAGGCCTTGGCCGAGCAAGTCGCGGCGTTCGAGGGCAAGGCGGCGGTGTCGCGGGATTTCGTGCTGGGCAATACCAAGGCGCGGATGCGAATGGTGGCGCAGTACACCATCGCCGGGGCCGAGCAGGGCTTGGTGATCGGCACTGACCATGCGGCTGAAGCGGTCATGGGTTTCTTCACCAAGTTCGGTGATGGTGCCTGCGACCTGGCACCGTTGAGCGGCCTGGTGAAAAACCAGGTCCGGGCCATCGCCAGGGATTTTGGCGCGCCGGAATCGCTGGTGGAAAAAGTCCCCACCGCCGACCTTGAAGACCTGTCACCCGGCAAGCCGGATGAAGCCTCCCATGGCGTGACCTACGCCGAGATCGATGCGTTCCTGCACGGCCAACCGGTTCGCGAAGAGGCGGCAAAAATCATTTGTGATACCTATCGCAAGACCGAGCACAAGCGCGTGATGCCGTACGCCCCGTAACCACCGCGACGGTGTGACAATCCCTGTGGGAGCGAGCCTGCTCGCGATTGCGTCGCATCAGCGACATCATTGCTGACTGACACACCGCTTTCGCGAGCAGGCTCGCTCCCACAGGGGGCTTCATCGAATACAAGAGTTGTGTCGGATCAAGCTCAAAATGTGGGAGCGAGCCTGCTCGCGATTGCGGTGGGTCAGCTTGCATGGATGTTGAATGCGCTGACGCCATCGCGAGCAAGCTCGGCTCCCACAGGACAGGCGGTGGTTACTTCAGGGTAACGGTGCCCTTCATCATCGAGATGTGGCCCGGGAACGAGCAGAAGAAGCCGTACTTCTCGGAAGCACTGAGTTTCGACACGTCGAAGGTCACCGAGTCGGTTTCCTTGGCCCCAATGAGTTTGGTGTGGGCGATGACACGAGTATCACCGTCCTTGAGGTAGTTCTTGTCGATACCGGCGCTCAGACCATCGGTGGCGATCGGCTGCATGTCAGCCTCTTTGCTCAGCACCCAGTTATGGCCCATGACGTTTTTTGGCAAATTGCCCGAGTGCGTCAGCTCAACGGTGAACGTCTTGCAGCTCTTGTCGATTTCGATGGCCTTGGTGCTGAAGGACATCTGGTCGGTCGAGTCGATGGTGGTCTTGCACTCCGCTGCCATCAGGTGGCTGCTGGCCAGTGTCAACAGGGATACTGCTACAAGTTTGGCAAACATCGTGAATCTCCAAGGCATGGTTAACAAAATTCCGTCAAAGGAAAAGACTGCCTGATTTTCCGGCAAGTTCCTATGACCTGAGTCAAAGATTGTATACAACTTAAGCCTATCAGCCTGATGGACAGAATCAACCAGCCAGAAGTATGAGGCGGCCCTATGATCAGGCCCATCATCTTCTGGAGCGATCATCATGAACGTCAACAGCCTGCTGTGCAGCTTGCTCGCAGCCTACGCCTGCGGCGCCAGCGGTACCTACGAAAAGCCCCGGCGCGAGGTTTAAGTCCTTTGCGCAACACAGGCCAGGCTTTACTCTGGAGCGGTGACTGACCACGGAGTAAAGCATGTCCATCGCGTCTGTTTGTGTATTTTGCGGCGCCAGCACTGGCACCACTCCCGCGTATCGTGAAGCGGCGCAGGCCCTCGGCCGCGCCTTGGCGGAACGAAAACTGACCCTGGTCTACGGCGGCGGGGCCGTCGGCCTGATGGGGATTGTCGCGGATGCGGCCCTGGCCGCTGGCGGCGAAGTCATCGGCATCATCCCGCAAAGCCTGAAGGACAAGGAAATTGGCCACAGCGGCCTGACCCGCCTGGAAGTGGTGGACGGCATGCACGCCCGCAAGGCGCGCATGGCTGAACTCAGCGATGCCTTCATCGCCCTGCCCGGCGGCCTCGGCACGCTGGAGGAGTTGTTCGAAGTCTGGACGTGGGGCCAGCTCGGCTACCACGGCAAACCGCTGGGGCTGCTGGAAGTGAACGGTTTCTACGGCAAGCTCACCGCTTTTCTCGATCATATCGTCGGCGAAGGCTTCGTCCGCGCGCCCCATCGTGACATGCTGCAAGTGAGCGAATCCGCGCAGAACCTGCTCGATGCCCTGGACGAATGGCAACCGTCCGTGCAGCCAAAGTGGGCCGAACAAAAACCCAGCTAACGGCTCGGCCCCGATACAGGGCAGAATATGCGCCGCTCAACCTCACCTTCGACCCCAGAGGATCGCCCATGGCCAAACCCAATTATTCCTTCGCCAAACGTCAGAGAGACTTGGCCAAGGAGCAGAAGAAAGAGGAAAAGCTCCAGCGCAAGAAAGCAACCGCCGATGAAGCAGCACTGAACCCCGATGCCGAGGGTGAAGTGGCGGCAGACGATGATGTCGATGCACCGAAAGATCAGGCCCCCGACGCCTGACTCCCCCAGGGCCTGATGATCCGATCCGGCCCCCCGGTTTTGTGTCCAGGACCGGCAGCCTCGCTGCCGGCCCTCACAACCTCAGCGCCTTGATAATCGACAGGCGATAACCCGCAGGCAGGTTCACCGGCAATTGGTCCGGCGCGAACAGTCCGATCTCCTTGTGCTCATGACTGATGGTCGGCACGAAACCGCCCAGCAACTGGCAGCGGTACGTGGAGATGAAGACGTGCTTGCCGGCAATGACCTCGAACAGGTACGAATCCAGCGGCTCCCCCACACTCACCTCGACCGCCAGCTCCTCGGCGATCTCCCGCGCCAGGCATTGCGGCGCCGTTTCGCCCAGCTCGATCCGCCCGCCGGGCAGCTCCCACTCATCCCGCTCGTTGAGCATCAGCACAACCAGGCCTTCGGGGGATTGCAGCACGCCTTTGATGGACACCGGGAACATAGCGGGACTCGCTGTTAATGAGTGTTTCCTGTGGCGAGGGAGCTTGCTCCCGCTGGGCCGCGTAGCGGCCCCCCAGGTATTTGAGCGGTTGCTGCGCAACCGAGCGGGAGCAAGCTCCCTCGCCACAGGTATTTCACTGGGCAATTGATTCATGACTCCAGCGGCATCACCGTCACCCGCACTTCGGGATCATGCGTACCGCCCCCCAAGATCACCCCGCGCAACGGCGACACATCGGAAAAATCCCGGCCCCAGGCCAAGGTGATGTGTTCCAGGGCCGGCTGTACGTTATTGGTCGGGTCGAAATCCACCCAACCCAATACCGGGCAATACACCGAGACCCAGGCATGGGACGCATCGGCGCCAATCAGCCGGGGCTGGCCGGGCGGTGGCTGGGTCAGCAGGTAGCCGCTGACGTAACGTGCCGCCAAGCCGCGAGAGCGCACGCAGGCCAGCATCAAGTGGGCGAAGTCCTGGCAAACGCCCCGTCGCCGCTCCAGCACCTCCACCAGCGGCGTCGCCACTTGGGTTGCCTCGGCATCGAAGGTGAACTCCTCGAAAATCTTCTCCATCAACGCTCGAACGCCCACCATCAGCGGTCGCCCTGGCGCAAAGCAGCTCTCGGAAAATTCGACGAAGCTGCGCTTGAGGTGCACGTAGGGTGACTCGAAACGGTAACGGCACGCCTCCAGTACTGGCGCTGCCAGTGGCCGGCCCGTGTAGGTCAGCGCGTTACAAGTCGTCTCCCAGGCCGGGGACAGGTTGAAATCCAGCTCGGGGCGGGCCAGCACCTCGACGCTCAGGCGCGCATTGACCAACAATTCATCATGGGGCCGCTCGAAAGCCAGGCGGGTCAGCGGATTGCCGAACACATCCTGTTCATCGCGCCGGGTCGTCGGTTCCGGACTGATGAGTAACTGCCGCTCAGTACAACGCTGCCAATCACAGGCCCGTGGCCACAGATGGGCAAGCTGCTGGGCCAGGGACACCGGGCTGTCGTAGTGGTAATGGGTGTCGTGGAGAATCTGGTAACGAGCGTTCATCAGACGGACACCGTGCGTTGGCTGACATCATCGACATGGGCGAAATGACGCAAGGCCAGGCGATCGGACACCTGGCCACTGACATCGGCCACTTCCTGCAACAGGTCGGCCAGCCCATCGAGTGCGGCGCGCAGGCTGGCTTCACCGAACAAGGGGTTCTCCAGGCAACGCAGGTCAAAGCGCGACAGGCGTGCGACCAGTTCCGGCAAGGCGGTTTCCCGGGGCGCGGCGAAATCATCGTTCAAGCGCTTGAGGGTGCGGGTCACCAGTTTCAACTGGAAAAGCACCGCGTGGGGGTTCTGTTCGTCCAGCAGCAGCAAGTCCAGCACCGGAATCAACTGGGCCACCGCCAAATAGCGCGAGCGGTAGGTGATGCTGCTGTTTCCCAGTTCCAGCAACCACTCCAGCCCGGCCTGGTCGAAGACCGCATCGCTGCGCAGGAACGCCGCCAGGCTGCTGCTGAGAAACTGCAGGCGCTCCAGGCGCCGGCCGATCATCAGGAAGCGCCAGCCTTCGTCGCGGGTCATGTCGTCCAGGGCGAAGCCGGACAGCGCCGCCAGGGACATCACCAACCGATTGAGAAAGTCCAGCAACTCGCCGAAATCCGCTTCCTCGGTTTCCAGCTCCATGGCTTCGCGCTGCAATTCCACCAGCGCCTGCCAGTTCTCCCGGGACAGCTTGCCGCGCACCTGCGAGGCGGCCCACTGCAAACGCTGGAGGTTGGAACGCAGGCTGAACGACCAATCGTCCCCCAGCAGCGCCGCCAGCAAACGCTCGGGCAGCTCACCCTCTTCGGGCAGCAGCATCAGGCTTTCGCCCAAGGCCACCGCCGATTCCAAGGCCTGCGGATCATCACCGTCGACATAACGCGCCAGCATGATCCGCAACAACCGCGCACTGCCATCGCAACGCTCGCAGTAGCGGCCGAACCAGAACAGGTTTTCCACCACCCGCGAAGGCAGGTACGGATCACGTCGAACCAGGTCATGAACCCCTACGGTTCGCTGGGCCTTCCATTGTTCACCGCCGGGGGCCTGCTCACTCAGCACCCAGGTGTCCTTGCTGGCGCCGCCGCGCTGCATCGACACCACTTCGGCGTCGGCCTCGGCGGCCACCCGGGTCAGGCCACCCGGCAGGACCCGATAATCGTCTTTCCCGGACACGGCATACATGCGCATGCCGATTGCCCTCGGCTGGATCTGGCCATCTTCGGCCTGCCACACCGGCGCCTGGGACAGCTGCGCCAGTTCCTGGGCGACATAGGCATAGGGCCGTGCCTGCATGCGCGCCGCCAGTTGGGCGCGCTGCGCCTCGCTCAGGTCGCGACCGAACACCGGGCTGAAACTCTGGGAGGGAAACGCCGGCTTGATCAACAAGTGCGGCAATTTTTCCAGGGCCTGGGCCAGCACCGGCGGCTCGCCGCACCACCAGGTGGCGATGGACGGCAGCAGCAGTTCTTCGCCGAACAGGTACTGGTTGATCTTCGGCAGGAACCCCAGCAGGCCCGGCGATTCCAGCACGCCACTGCCTAGGGCATTGGCCACCAGCACCCGGCCCTGGCGCACCGCTTCGAGCAAGCCCGGCACGCCGAGGGCCGAATCGGTGCGCAGCTCCAAGGGATCGCAGAAATCGTCGTCGAGCCGGCGCATGATGGCATGGACCCGGCGCAGGCCGCTGAGGGTCTTGAGATAGACCGTGGCGTCGCGGACGGTCAGGTCGCCGCCTTCCACCAGCGGATAGCCCAGTTGGCGCGCCAGGTAAAGATGCTCGAAATAGCTTTCGTTGAACCGCCCCGGTGTCAACAGCACCACCAGCGGCGCCTCGCCGTCGCTGGGCGCCTGTCGCGCCAGGGTTTCCTGCAAGGTGCGAAAAAAACCGGACAGGTGCCGCACCTTGAGGTCGCGGTACAAGTCGGGGAAGGCGCGGGAAACGATCGTGCGGTTTTCCAGCGCGTACCCGGCCCCCGAAGGTGCCTGGGTCCGGTCCGCCGTGACCCACCAGCGACCATCGGGCGTGCGTGCCAGATCCACCGCATACAAGTGCAGGAAGCTGCCGTCCGGCGGCGCGATGCCCTGGCAAGGCCAGAGGAAATTGTTGTGCCCGAAGACCAACTCCGCCGGCAACAGCCCTTCACTGATCAGCCGCTGCGGCCCATACAGGTCGGCCAGCACCGCATTGAGCAGGCGCGCACGCTGGGCGATCCCAGCTTGCAGATGCTTCCATTCCTGCGGGTCGATCACGTGGGGCAACAGGTCCAGTTCCCACGGCCGGTCGGCGCCTTTCGGATCGGCGTAGACGTTGTAGGTCACGCCGTTTTCCTGGATCTGCCGGGCCAGCAGGGCCTGACGCTGCAGCAGCTGGGCCGGCGTGCTGCGCTGCAACTGGTCGAACAGCCGCCGCCAGTGCGCACGCACCGCACCGCTGTCGTCCAGCAATTCGTGATAGGTGCCCGTCGTCAGCGGGTAACGGTCAAGCAGGTCAGGCATGGAAAGCTCGGCAGACAGCAATGAAAGGTGAGACTAGCGCAAGCGCATGACGCCCGGATAGGTGTGTTTGTGTTGGATCCGACCTGGGCTTTGAGACTGCAATCATTGTGGCGAGGGAGCTTGCTCCCGCTGGGTTGCGCAGCAGCCCCAAGATTTTACGGTCGCTGCGCAACCGAGCGGGAGCAAGCTCCCTCGCCACAAGGTCCACCTAGCGCTTTGGCGCCCCTGGAAAACGTCGCAGATCGAGGGTGAGCGGAAACTCGTCATCCACCGCCAGGCTCGGTATCGGCAGTTTCCCCGGTGTATGTCCGAGCCGGAAGAAACGCGCCATGCGCCGGCTCTCGGCCTCGTTGGCGTTCACCGGCAGGCTGTCATAGTTGCGCCCGCCCGGATGGGCCACGTGATACTGGCAGCCGCCCACGGAACGTTGCATCCAGGTGTCGAGCACGTCGAAAACCAACGGCGCATGCACCGGGATGGTCGGTTGCAGGCAGTTGGCCGGTTGCCAGGCACGGAACCGCACCCCGGCGACGAACTCGCCGACCCGACCGGTCGGTTGCAACGGCACCGCAACGCCGTTGCAGGTCAGCAGGTAGCGTTGCGGCGCCAGGCCGCTGAGCTTGACCTGCAAACGCTCCAGGGACGAATCCACATAACGCACGGTGCCGCCCACCGCGCCCTCTTCTCCCAGCACATGCCAAGGTTCGAGGGCTTGGCGCAATTGCAGCTCGATGCCGCTGACCGCGTAATCGCCCACCTTGGGAAAACGGAACTCCAGGTGCGCGGCGAACCACTCGGCCCGCAGCGGGTAGCCGACGGCGTTCAGTTCGTGGATGACGTCGGCAAAATCCTGCTCGATAAAGTGCGGCAACAGGAAGCGGTCATGCAGCTCGGTGCCCCAACGCGCCAGTTTCTCCGGCGCATACGGCTCGCGCCAGAACCGCGCCACCAGTGCCCGCAGCAGTAACTGCTGGGCCAGGCTCATGCGGGCGTGGGGCGGCATCTCGAACGCACGCAACTCCAACAGGCCGAGACGCCCGGTGGCGCCGTCCGGTGAATAGAGCTTGTCGACGCAGAATTCGGCACGGTGGGTGTTGCCGGTCACGTCGATCAACAGGTTGCGCAGCAAGCGGTCCACCAACCACGGCGGGCATTCCTCGCCGGGCTGGGGCATTTGCGCGAAGGCGATTTCCAGCTCGTACAACGCGTCGTTGCGCGCCTCGTCCACGCGGGGCGCCTGGGACGTCGGGCCGATGAACAATCCGGAAAACAAGTAGGACAACGACGGGTGGTTATGCCAGTAACTGATCAGGCTGCGCAGCAGGTCGGGACGCCGCAGGAACGGTGAGTCCGCCGGTGTCGCGCCACCCAGTACGAAATGGTTACCGCCACCGGTGCCGGTGTGCCGGCCATCGATCATGAATTTCTCGGTGGTCAACCGGGTCTGTCGCGCTTCTTCGTACAAAAATTCAGTGCGCTCGACCAGCTCATCCCAGCTTGCCGAGGGCTGCACGTTGACCTCGATCACACCAGGGTCGGGGGTGATGCGGAAATTGCTCAGGCGCGGGTCGCTTGGCGGCTCGTAGCCCTCCAACAGCACCGGACAGTGCAACTCCTCAGCCGTCGCCTCGATGGCACTGACCAGCTCCAGGTAATCCTCGACCCGCTCCAGCGGCGGCATGAACAAGTAAAGCCGGCCTTCGCGGGCCTCGGCACAAAAGGCGGTGCGGGTCAGCCAGTCGGCAGATTTGTCGATCTCCGGGACACGCTCCTGCTCGGCCGCCGACTCGCCGTGACGCGCCAACTGCTCGGTGCCGGGCAGTTCGGGCAAGTCCTGGTTCGGGTCGGTGGGATGGATGAACGGGTACTCGGCCGACGTCACCCAAGGCTGGGACGCCAGCGGCAAGCGATAGCCCAGGGGCGAATCCCCCGGCACCAGGCGACAATGATTGTCCCGCAGGTACCAGCGACCGCTTTGCCATTGATCGCCCTTGGCGGTGCGGGCCAACGGCAGGACCTGGCCGATGACCTTGTCCAGGCCCTGGCTGAAGACCTTGCGCAACCGCGCACGCTCCAAGGCATCCTCCAGGCGCGGGTCTTCGGCCGTGACGTTCGACGGCAACGCACCCTCGCGCCAGAGGTAATAGAAATTATCTTCGTAGGCAGGAAACACGAACCGCGCAGGGATTTTCAAACGCTCGGCAACGCTTGCCAGGAAGCGTCCAGCGAGTTCGCCATCGGCGCCGTAATCTTGCTGCTCGTCGGCGATCAACGCGCTGTTGTGCCAGATCGGCACCCCGTCGCGCCGCCAATAACAGTTCAGCGACCAGCGCGGCAATTGCTCGCCGGGGTACCACTTGCCCTGGCCGAAATGCACCAGCCCCTTGGGCGCGTAGTGGTTGCGCATGCGCTGGAACAGCTCGGCGGAGAGCCGACGCTTGTCCGGCCCAAGTGCCGCGGTGTTCCACTCGGCGCCGTCCGGGTCATCAATGGAGACAAAGGTCGGTTCGCCGCCCATGGTCAGGCGCACGTCGCCCTCCAACAGGTCGGCATCGATCTGCCGCCCCAGGGCCTGGATCGCCAGCCATTGCGCATCGGTGTAAGGCTTGGTTACCCGCGGCGCTTCCCAGACACGCTCGACGGACATTTCGTGGCTGAACTCGCACTCGCACGGTTCCACCAGGCCGCTGATCGGTGCCGCCGAGGACGGATCGGGACTGCACGCCAACGGGATATGGCCTTCACCGGCGAACAACCCGGACGTCGCATCCAGGCCGATCCAGCCGGCACCGGGCAGGTAGACCTCGCACCAGGCATGCAGGTCGGTGAAATCCACGTCGGTGCCGGACGGGCCATCGAGGCTCTTCACGTCGGCGGTCAACTGGATCAGGTAACCGGAGACAAACCGCGCGGCCAAGCCGAGGTTTCGCAGCAACTGGACCAACAACCAGGCCGAGTCGCGGCACGAGCCGGACGCGTGCTCAAGGGTGTGCTCCGGGGTCTGGACACCGGGCTCCATGCGGATCAGGTAGTTGATGTCTTCGCTCAGGCGCTGGTTGAGCGCCACCAGGAAATCCACCGCCGGCAACGGCGTGCGGTCGATGCCCTCCAGATAGGCCTGGAACTTCGGCGTCAATGGCAGGGTTTCCAGGTAAGGCGCCAGCTCCTTGCGTTCGTCAGCCGCGTAGGTGAACGGAATCTTCTCGGCGTAGGGCTCGAGGAAGAAGTCGAACGGATTGAACACCGCCATTTCCGCCAGCAGGTCGACTTCGATCCGCATCTCCCGGGTTTTTTCGGGAAACACCAACCGCGCCAGGTAATTGCCCTGGGGGTCCTGCTGCCAGTTGATGAAATGCTGCTCGGGCGAAACCTTCAGCGCATAGGAAAGGATCCGCGTGCGGCTGTGGGCCGCCGGGCGCAGGCGAACGATCTGCGGGCCGAGTTCGACCGCGCGGTCGTAGCGGTAATGCGTGACGTGATGCAATGCGACATGGATCGACACGACGTGCCTCCTGCGAGCCTGAGCGGTAACGAAAGCGGCGCAAGACTTATGCCATGCAGGCAGGCCGGACACTTTCTTTGTCTACTCAAGGCAGTAGAGCACTAAAAACGCGCGATGCCCGAATTCATCTGCAACGCAATGCACATAAATGCGGCGCTGGCCGTGCGAATTGACTCAACGGCGCGAGCGTGGGGCCTTGGCGGCCTGGATGATAAGTTTGCGTTGGCGGCGAATGTCCACGAGTTTGCCGCGCATTTCCCGATGACGCTTGCTGTTGAGCAGCAAGAGCCCCAGCAGTGGCAGCAGCACCGCGAAGAGGTACGCGCCCTGATGCGGCCCATAAGCGAACGTCGGCAGCACCGCCACCAGACAGGCCAGGAAATACCCCGCCACCCACCAGACCGCCCAGGCGCGCCCGCGAGCGATCAAGAGGTTGCCCAAGACCAGGACGAGCACCAGGACCAAGGTGCCGAGCCCGACATAGTCGGTCCTGGTTGATGGCGCCAGGGCCCGCCAATAAGTGCCCCCGGCCAACGCCAGCAGCGTGGACCCGGAAAAGCAGCCCAGCAGAATCGTCCCCATGAAGACCGGAAAATAACGGGCGAGGAAAGGCTTCAAGGATCCGCCACCGATCATTCCGTGAACTCCTCATACAGGCCAACGGCCACGGTCTTCACATGGCCGCCCCCGGTGTAGCTGCCAATGACGCCCAGGGCACCGCCCAACGAGTCCTTGATTTGCGTCAGGGTCGCGTGGCGGATCTCAGCGGAGGAATAACGCTTGGGCACGGCCCCCGCGCGCTGCTGCAACTTGAGCAGCTTTGCGGTCAGGCTCGGGTCCTTGAGCGTCAACAGCTCCTTGGTCAGCTTGCTGCGCTCCTGCCGATTGAGGCCCTTGAGCAACTGGTACCAACTCTTTCCGGTGCCGGCTGCTTTGTTGGCCTTGAGCAGCCGGACAGTCGTCAGGGCCGAGCCTCCCACACCCACCAGGGAAACCCCGTCAAGAATCGGCGACACGATGTTGTACCAGTCGGCGTCGTTCATCTCATCGTTGCCCGTCGGATTGGTCAGCTCATTGGCCACCCGCATCCCACCAATGACGCATTGCGCGGTACTGGCCGTCGCAGCGGCGGCGCCCAGGGCAACGACAAAGGCACTGGCCCCCGCCGTAAAGGGCACCGCGACGCTGCCACTGAACACCACTACCCAACCAATCACCGCGGCGACACAGGACAAGCCGGCATTGGTTGCTTCAAGCCCGAGCTTGGACTCGCGGGGGCTGCTTTTGACCTGATCGATGAATTGCTGCGGCGCGATGTATTTTTTCGCCTCGCGCAGCACGATGCGCTTGGGTGCGATGCTGCAGATCGGCTTGAATTCACGCAGCGTCACGACGTTGTAGTCGGAATCGACATACACCACACCAGCACCGGCGATGCCAGGATCGGCGTCGATGGCAGCGAACAGCCGTGGCAGGTTGACCTGGCTTTCGATGCGTTGGCGGGCCATGAACTGGGAGAAGCTCAAGTCCATGCCGATGCCCGTTGAAGCGCTGCTCATATGAATCGTCCTTGAGAATCGGAGGGTGAAACGTTATCCACACAGAACCCCTGTGGCGAGGGAGCTTGCTCCCGCTCGGCGGCGAAGCCGTCGTAAACCGGGCGCCACGGTCTATCTGAAACCTTGCATGGGATTGTTTGGGGCCGCTTCGCAGCCCAGCGGGAGCAAGCCCCCTCGCCACAAAGGCTATGCGGGCGCCACGATAACAAACGGCCAGCACCGCCGCTAGAAAGCAAAACGCCAGCACTTAGGCTGGCGTTTTGCGGGGCTGCAAGGCGATCAGCGCGGCACGACGGGCTTGCGCGCTGGTTTCGGTCCTTTGCCCTTGGCGGCATCCTTGCGTTCCTTGGCGGCCTGCTGGTTGCGGGCGAATGCCGCGGCCTTGGCCTGCTCGCGCTTGTCCCATGGGTTGCCACCGTCGCTGGCTCGCGGCGGCAGGCCGGTGTGCTGGGTCAGGATCTTGGTGGTTTCCTTGCCCACCTTGTGGCTGCCGGCTGGCGTCGAGTTCTTGCGACGGGCGCTCTGGTAGCTGTCGGTGGCCGGCTGGTGCAACGGAATCAACTGGTTCTTGCCCGGCCCGATCAGGTCGGCGCGGCCCATGCGGGTCAACGCTTCGCGCAGCATCGGCCAGCCTTTCGGGTCGTGATACCGCAGGAAAGCCTTGTGCAGGCGGCGCTGCTCCTCGCTCTTGACGATGGTCACCCCGTCGCTCTTGTAGGTGACCTTGCGCAGCGGGTTCTTGCCCGAGTGGTACATGGCGGTGGCGGTGGCCATCGGCGACGGATAGAACGCCTGCACCTGGTCGGCCCGGAAGCCGTTGCCCTTGAGCCACAGCGCCAGGTTCATCATGTCTTCGTCGGTGGTGCCCGGGTGGGCGGCGATGAAGTACGGAATCAGGTACTGCTCTTTCCCGGCTTCCTTGGTGTACTTCTCGAACATCCGCTTGAACTTGTCATAGCTGCCGATGCCCGGCTTCATCATCTGGTTGAGCGGACCTTCCTCGGTGTGTTCCGGGGCGATCTTCAGGTAGCCGCCGACGTGGTGGGTCACCAGCTCCTTGACGTATTCCGGCGATTCGACTGCCAGGTCGTAACGCAAGCCAGAGGCAATCAGGATCTTCTTCACCCCAGGCAATGCCCGGGCGCTGCGGTACAGCTGAATCAGCGAAGAATGGTCGGTGTTCAGGTTCGGGCAGATGCCGGGGAACACACAGGACGGCTTGCGGCACGCGGATTCGATTTCCGGGCTCTTGCAGGCAATGCGGTACATGTTCGCGGTCGGCCCGCCGAGGTCGGAAATCACCCCAGTGAAACCTGGAACCTTGTCGCGGATCTCTTCGATCTCGCGAATGATCGACTCTTCGGAACGGTTCTGGATGATCCGGCCTTCGTGCTCGGTGATCGAGCAGAAGGTGCAGCCACCAAAGCAGCCGCGCATGATGTTCACCGAGAAACGGATCATCTCGTAGGCCGGGATCTTCTCCTTGCCGTACGCCGGATGGGGAACACGTGCGTAAGGCATGCCAAACACGTAGTCCATTTCTTCAGTGGTCATCGGAATGGGCGGCGGGTTGAACCAGACGTCGACTTCGCCGTGCTTCTGCACCAGGGCGCGGGCGTTGCCCGGGTTGGTTTCCAGATGCAGCACGCGGTTGGCGTGGGCATAGAGCACCGCGTCGCCACGGACCTTTTCCACCGATGGCAGGCGGATGACGGTCTTGTCGCGGGTCATTTTCGGGCTCGCCAGGATCTGCACGACCTTGGCTTCACTTGGATCTTCAACCGGACCTTTTTCCTGCTCGATGGCGCAGGCAGCGGTATCTTGGGTATTCACGTACGGGTTGATGATCTTGTCGATCTTGCCCGGACGGTCGATGCGCGTGGAATCGACTTCGTACCAGCCTTGCGGCGTGTCACGGCGGATAAACGCGGTGCCACGCACATCGGTGATGTCTTCGATCTTGTGGCCATAGGACAAGCGCTGGGCGACTTCGACAATCGCCCGCTCGGCGTTGCCGTAGAGCAGGATGTCGGCGCAGGCGTCGATCAGGATCGAGTTGCGCACCCGGTCCTGCCAGTAATCATAGTGGGCGATGCGGCGCAGGGACGCTTCGATGCCGCCGAGCACGATCGGTACATGCTTGTAGGCTTCCTTGCAGCGCTGGCTGTAGACCAGGCTCGCACGGTCCGGCCGCTTGCCCGCCAAACCGCCCGGGGTGTAAGCGTCGTCGGAGCGGATTTTCTTGTCGGCGGTGTAGCGGTTGATCATCGAGTCCATGTTGCCGGCCGCGACGCCGAAAAACAGGTTGGGCTCGCCAAGCTTCATGAAGTCGTCTTTGGACTGCCAGTTCGGCTGGGCAATGATCCCGACACGGAAGCCCTGGGCCTCCAGCAAACGGCCAATGATCGCCATGCCGAACGACGGGTGATCGACGTAGGCATCACCGGTGACGATGATGATGTCGCACGAATCCCAGCCGAGCTGATCCATCTCCTCCCTGCTCATGGGCAGGAACGGCGCCGGGCCGAAACATTCGGCCCAGTACTTGGGATAGTCAAATAACGGCTTGGCTGCTTGCATGTCGATGACCGGTATAAAGGATGAAAAATCGCGGGCGCGGAATATAGCACAAAAAATAACCAATTCCGACGACTATGGTCGGAAATCGGCGGTCCCTCTGTGGGAGCGGGCTTGCTCGCGAAAGCGGCGTGTCAGTTGACATTGAAGTGGTCTGGCACACCGCCTTCGCGAGCAAGCCCGCTCCCACAAGTTATTCGTCATCATCAAAATTGTAGCTACCCGGCGCCAGGTTTTCGAAACGCGTGTATTTGCCGATGAACGCCAGGCGGATAAAGCCGATCGGGCCGTTCCGCTGCTTGCCGATGATGATTTCGGCGATACCCTTGTGTTCGGTCTCGGGGTGATACACCTCGTCCCGGTAGACGAACATGATCACGTCGGCGTCCTGCTCGATCGCTCCGGATTCCCGCAAGTCGGAGTTCACCGGGCGTTTGTTGGGGCGCTGTTCCAGGGAACGGTTCAACTGGGACAGGGCCACCACCGGGCAGTTGAATTCCTTGGCCAGGGCCTTGAGGGAACGGGAGATCTCGGAAATCTCGTTGGTCCGGTTGTCACCGCTGGAACCGGGGATCTGCATCAATTGCAGGTAGTCGATCATGATCAGCGCAATGTCGCCGTGCTCACGCACCAGGCGCCGGGTCCGGGCGCGCATTTCCGACGGGCTGATGCCCGCCGTATCATCGATGAACAGCTTGCGGTCGTTGAGCAGGTTGACCGCCGAGGTGAGGCGCGGCCAGTCGTCGTCTTCCAGTTGGCCGGAACGGACCTTGGTCTGGTCGATACGCCCCAGGGACGAGAGCATACGCATGATCAGCGATTCGCCTGGCATCTCGAGGGAATACACCAGCACCGCCTTGTCGCTGCGCAGCACGGCGTTTTCCACCAGGTTCATCGCAAAGGTGGTCTTACCCATGGACGGTCGGCCGGCGACGATGATCAGGTCGGACGGTTGCAGGCCGCTGGTCTTCTCGTCGAGGTCGGTGTAGCCGGTGGACAGGCCGGTGATGGCGTTGTCGGTGTTGAACAAGGTGTCGATGCGGTCGATGGCCTTGGTCAGCAGGTCGTTGACGCTCACCGGGCCGCCGGTTTTCGGCCGGGCCTCGGCGATCTGGAAGATCTGCCGCTCGGCTTCGTCAAGGATCTCGGCGGCAGTGCGGCCTTCCGGGTTGAAGGCACTGTCGGCGATCTCGGTGCTGATGCCGATCAACTGGCGCAAGGTCGCCCGCTCGCGCACGATCTGGGCATAAGCCTTGATGTTGGCGACCGACGGCGTATTTTTCGCCAGTTCACCCAGGTAACCCAGGCCACCGACCTGGGACGTCTGCCCTTCCTTGTCCAATTGCTCGGCCAGGGTCACGACGTCGATCGGCATGTTCTGATCGGCCAGACGGGCGATCGCACGGAAAATCAGGCGGTGGTCATGCCGGTAGAAATCGCCATCGGAGACTTGATCGAGCACACGTTCCCAGGCGTTGTTATCCAACATCAGGCCGCCCAGCACGGCCTGTTCGGCCTCGATGGAATGCGGAGGCACCTTCAGGGCAGCGGTTTGCAGATCGTATTGCTCGGGGGCGGTGATTTCGTTCATGGCCACGTCTGGTTATGAAAATCAGGAATTGCAGAAAGACAAAGGGCACGACCTGTAAACAGGATCGTGCCCGATGTTACCGGCAAGCACCCAAGGGTGCCAGCCGACAGGTGTTGCTTAGGCTGCTACCACGACAACGCGTACGGTGGCTTCAACTTCGGCGTGCAGGTGCACGGCTACGTCGAATTCGCCTACGTTGCGGATGGTGCCGTTCGGCAGACGAACTTCGCTTTTCGCAACTTCAACGCCGGAGGCGGTCAGTGCGTCAGCAATGTCGTGAGTACCGATCGAACCGAACAGCTTGCCTTCGTCGCCAGCGGTGGCAGTGATGGTCACTTCCAGCTCGGCCAGTTGGGCAGCACGGCTTTCAGCCGATGCTTTACGGTCTGCGGCGGCTTTTTCCAGCTCAGCGCGACGCTCTTCGAACGCAGCCAGGTTGGCAGCGGTCGCAGCGGTGGCTTTGCCGAAAGGCAGCAGGTAGTTACGACCGTAGCCGGCCTTAACGTTTACTTTATCGCCCAGGTTGCCCAGGTTGGCGATTTTTTCCAGAAGGATCAGTTGCATGTGAAAATCCTCTAACTTTTAACCTTCACCGTTCGCGTTGTCGGCGTCTTTCGGCGCCATACGACCGCGAAAATCAATCAGGCTGTCGACGATGGCCAAGACCACCAGCAACGGATAGATCAGTTGCATGAACAGCAACAACGTGACGTACAACCCCACCAGCCAGAACCTGGCCAGTCGCTTTTGCGCCACCAGCCCGTGAATCAGGGCCAGGGCGGCAAAGACCAGCGGTACACTGCACAACGGCGTGAGCATCGCCATCTGCGGACCGAAGTTCGGCCCCAGAAGCATGCCCGCCAACAGCAACATCGCCAGCCCAAGCGGGAAACGGATGGCGCGAAACTCGCGACCAAAACCACCCGGGTTGTACAACAACGCCTGCCAGTAGCGCCCGATAACCAGGCTCAGCACACTGACGATTTGCAACAAGGCCGCAATCAGTCCGGTCAGGACGGGGGCGATCAGGGACGCGAAACGCGCCTGCTCTTCTACCGACATCTGCTGGTAGAGATCACCGAGCGCCTCGGGCAGGATTTTTATCAAAGCCTGCGACAGCATCTCGATCTGGGGTGCGAAAGCCACCCCGAGCACCACTGAAAACACCACGCCTATCGCTATGCTGACCAGCAGCACGCGGTTCCAGGATTCGCTAGCGCGCAACACCAACGCCAGCGCCGAAGTCCCCAGCAGCACCATGACTGCACGCGGGTCCGCGGAATACAGCCACCAGAGCAAGGCCGGCAGCAGTCCTAGAGCAAGAACGCCCAAGGCGTCCCTCAATCCGCGCCGCAGGAGTACAAGACTCCCGGCGGCAGCACCCAACCAATACAACAACGGCAATGCCGCGCATCCAGCCACTACCAGAGTGGCCTGCATACGACCGCGCATGATGAACTCAGCTAAGGCGCGCATGCATTCAATCCCTTACTACTCGTCGACTGCCCGGTCTCAGCGGCCGTGGCTGTCGGTGTAGGCCAGCAGGGCCAGGAAGCGGGCGCGCTTGATAGCGGTGGCCAGCTGACGCTGATAACGAGCTTTGGTACCGGTGATACGGCTTGGAACGATTTTGCCGGTCTCGGATACGTAGGCTTTCAGAGTGTTGAGATCTTTGTAATCGATCTCTTTCACGTCTTCAGCGGTGAAGCGGCAGAATTTACGACGACGGAAGAAACGTGCCATGTGATTGGCTCCTTAAAAGGTCCGTGGATTACTCGTCAGCGTTATCGCTGTTGTCGCTGTCGCTATCGCTGTCATCGCCATCGGCGCTGTCAGAGTGCTCAGGACGGTCGCGACGCTCACGGCGCTCACTGCGGTTTTCTTCAGCCTTGAGCATCTCGGATTGGCCAGTGACGGCTTCTTCGCGACGGATGACCAGGTTACGGATCACTGCATCGTTGTAGCGGAAGTTGTCTTCCAGCTCGGCCAGGGCCTTGCCAGTGCACTCAACGTTCAGCATCACGTAGTGAGCCTTGTGAACATTGTTGATTGCGTAGGCCAGTTGACGACGGCCCCAATCTTCCAGACGGTGGATTTTGCCGCCGTCTTCTTCGATCAGCTTGGTGTAACGCTCAACCATGCCGCCGACTTGCTCGCTTTGATCCGGGTGGACCAAAAAGATGATTTCGTAATGACGCATGAATGCTCCTTACGGGTTGTAGCCTGCCGCTCAAAAACGGTCAGACAAGGAGTGAATGACACTTATGGACTTGAGGACGCTAGACACATAAGTGCCTGCCATCACAGCAAGGGGCGCAATTGTAGAGAAGGGGCGAAGGCGGCGCAAGGCAATTGGCGATTATTTGAACAACCGCTGATTTCCACCTCAACACAAAACAATGTGGGAGCGGGCTTGCTCGCGAAAGCGGTCCGACATTCAACATATTTGCCGAATGACACTCCGCTTTCGCGAGCAAGCCCGCTCCCACAATTGATTTACGCCTGGATCAAGGCTTTTTGGCGGCAGCCTTGACGCTACGCTGGCGCAGCGCCTCGAACAGGCACACGCCGGTCGCGACCGAAACGTTGAGACTGCTGACGCTACCGGCCATCGGCAACTTGACCAAATAGTCGCAATGCTCGCGGGTCAGGCGGCGCATGCCCTTGCCTTCGGCGCCCATGATCAGGATCGTCGGGCCCGTCAGGTCCTGGTCATAGATGCTGACCTCGGCCTCGCCCGCCGTACCGACGACCCACAGGCCGCGCTGCTGGAGTTTTTCCAGGGTGCGCGCCAGGTTGGTCACCGCCACCAACGGAATCACTTCCGCCGCGCCGCAAGCGACTTTACGCACCACCGGCGTCAACGTCGCCGACTTGTCCTTGGGCACGATGACCGCCAATGCTCCGGCGGCATCCGCCGAACGCAGGCAGGCGCCGAGATTGTGGGGATCGGTCACACCGTCCAGCACCAGCAACAGCGGCGCGCCTTCGGTACGGTCGAGCAGCTCGTCGAGCATGGCTTCGCCCCAGACCTGGCTCGGACTGACGTCCGCGACCACGCCTTGGTGAACGCCCTCGACCCACGCGTCCATTTCACGACGCTCGGCCTGGCCGATGGCAACCTTGTTTTGGGTAGCCAGTTCGACCAGCGCTTGCACACGCGGCTCGCTGCGACCTTCCGCCAACCA
Organism: Pseudomonas sp. SWRI179; assembly: GCF_014268705.1. Classification (NCBI taxonomy): domain Bacteria; kingdom Pseudomonadati; phylum Pseudomonadota; class Gammaproteobacteria; order Pseudomonadales; family Pseudomonadaceae; genus Pseudomonas; species Pseudomonas sp. SWRI179. Next base: position 78,503 of record NZ_JABWRA010000028.1, read on the forward strand.
CACTTGCTTGACACGCTTGGGGTGGTGACGCAGCAGGGCTTCTACGGCGTGCACGCCGTAGATTTTTTCCAGACTCATGACTTGGCCTTAGGTTTGCGCGACCCGCCGCTTTTCGCGGGGGCCGAACCCGCTTTTGGCGGGCCTTTACGGTGTTTGCTTGGCTTGCTCGACGACTTTTCCGCCCCGTGGGACTTTCCCCCAGACGCCGCTTTACCACCGCTCTTGGCTTCGTTGAGCAACTGCTGCTTCAACTCGCGACTCTTGCGCAGTTCGGCGTTTTTCGCCGCTGCGTCGCTGGGGCGGTAGGCTTCGGGGGCCTTGTCCTTGGTAGACGAACGGCGACCAGCCTTGGCTGGCTCAGGCGCTGCGGTTTTTGCCGGGGCACCCTTGCCCTTGCTCGCAGGCGCCGCGGTCTCGCTGCCGCGCTTTTTACGGCCAGTCGGCGCTTCGGCCGGCTTGTCGGACATTCCGAAGTCGATCTTGCGCTCGTCGAGGTCGACGCGCATGACCTGCACTTCCACGGTGTCGCCCAGGCGGAAGCTGCGACCGGTGCGCTCGCCCGCCAAGCGGTGATGCACAGGATCAAAGTGGTAGTAATCACCCGGCAAGGCGGTGACGTGCACCAGGCCCTCGACATAGATATCGGTCAGCTCGACGAACAGACCAAAGCCGGTCACTGCCGTGATCACGCCAGGGAACGACTCGCCCACGCGATCCTTCATGAACTCGCACTTGAGCCAGTTCACCACGTCGCGGGTCGCTTCGTCGGCACGGCGCTCGCTCATGGAGCACTGCTCGCCCAACTGTTCCAGGGCCGCCTCGTCGTACGGATAGATCCGTGCCTTCGGAATGGTCATGGCACCGGCGCGCTTGACGTGCGGGGTGTTCTGCTTGGAATGGATCACGCTGCGGATCGCGCGGTGCGTGAGCAGGTCCGGATAACGACGGATCGGCGAGGTGAAGTGGGTGTACGCCTCGTAATTCAGACCGAAGTGGCCCTGGTTGTCGGCGCTGTACACCGCCTGGCTCAGGGAGCGCAGCATCACGGTCTGGATCACATGGTAATCCGGACGATCCTTGATGCTGGCCAGCAGTGCCTGGTAGTCCTTCGGCGTCGGACCGTCCTTGCCTTTGTGCAGGGACAGGCCGAGCTCGCCGAGGAAGGCGCGCAGTTTTTCCAGGCGCTCCGGCGGCGGGCCGTCGTGCACGCGGTACAACGCCGGAATCTCGTGTTTCTTGAGGAATTCGGCAGTGGCCACGTTGGCCGCCAGCATGCACTCTTCGATCAGCTTGTGCGCATCGTTACGGGTGGTCGGGGTGATCGCGGCGATCTTGCGCTCGGAACCGAAGACAATCCGGGTTTCCTGGGTCTCGAAATCGATCGCGCCACGCACGTGACGGGCACCCAGCAACACCTTGTACAGCGCGTACAGTTGCTTGAGGTGCGGCACCACGCCAGCGTATTCGGTACGCAGGGCCTTGGCTTCACTGGTCTTCGGCGTTTCCAGGATGGTGCTGACCTTGTTGTAGGTCAGGCGCGCCTGGGAGTGGATCACCGCTTCGTAGAACTGGTAGTCGGTCATTTCGCCGGTTTTGGAGATGGTCATCTCGCACACCATGGCCAAACGGTCGACTTTCGGGTTCAGCGAGCACAGGCCGTTGGACAGCTGCTCAGGCAGCATCGGGATCACGCGCTCAGGGAAATACACGGAGTTGCCGCGCACCTGGGCTTCGTTATCCAGGGCCGAACCGATCTTCACGTAGCTGGACACGTCGGCAATCGCGACGAACAACTTCCAGCCGCCGGAGAACAGGCGCAGCTTGCCGGGCTTGGCTTCGCAGTACACCGCATCGTCGAAGTCGCGGGCATCTTCGCCGTCGATGGTGACGAACGGCAGATGGCGCAAGTCGATGCGTTTTTCTTTATCTTTCTCTTCGACTTCCGGCTTGAGCTTGGCGGCTTCCTTGAGCACAGCGTCGGGCCAGACGTGAGGAATGTCGTAGGTGCGCAACGCAACGTCGATCTCCATGCCCGGCGCCATGTAGTTGCCGACCACTTCAACGATATCGCCCTGTGGCTGGAAGCGCGCAGTGGGCCAGTGGGTGATTTTCACCTCGACGAACTGACCCACCTTCGCGGCGCCATTACGGCCCGGGGTAATCAGCACTTCCTGCTGGACCTTCGGGTTATCCGGCACAACGAAACCGATGCCGCCTTCTTCGAAGTAACGGCCAACGATACTTTCATGGGCGCGGGACACCACTTCGACGATCACGCCTTCACGGCGACCGCGGCGGTCCAGGCCGGACACACGAGCCAGGGCCCGGTCACCGTCGAACACCAGGCGCATTTGCGCCGGGCTCATGAACAGGTCGTCGCTGCCATCGTCCGGGATCAGGAAGCCGAAGCCGTCACGGTGACCGGCGATGCGGCCGAGGATCAGGTCGAGCTTGTCCACCGGCGCATAGGTGCCGCGCCGGGTGTAGATCAGTTGAGCGTCGCGCTCCATGGCGCGCAGACGGCGGCGCAGGGCTTCGAGTTGGTCCTCGGTGGTCAGACCGAACTCTTCGACCAACTGCTCGCGGCTAGCAGGCGAACCCCGATCGGCGAGATGCGCCAGGATCAGTTCACGGCTAGGAATAGGGTTTTCATATTTTTCCGCTTCACGAGCGGCCTCGGGATCGAGGGACTGCCAATCGGCCATTAGAGAGTTTTCACCTTGTCTATATGCGGGTTAGTTTGGCATAGGCTTAATGAAACGGGAAATTTCAAGCATTCGATAGCGTTTCCAGCGTCATTTGGCCAGCCCTTTGGCACCCCGGGAAGCACCGCTCGTGAAATTTAGCGGTTTTTTTCTCCGCAGGGGTTTACAGTTAAAAACACGCTCCGTATAGTGCGCGCCATCGACGACGTACACACGTTGCCGATACTGCCCAGATGGTGAAATTGGTAGACACGCCAGCTTCAGGTGCTGGTGACCGCAAGGTCGTGGAAGTTCGAGTCTTCTTCTGGGCACCAATTTCGAGCAGCAGGTCAATGGCTTGCAAGCTCAACAAAAACCCGCGAAAGCGGGTTTTTGCATTTCTGCCCCTTGGATTTGCGCCTGGCAATTACTAAAACAAAAACAGGGGTTTACAGATCAAAACGCGCTCCGTATAGTGCGCGACATCAACAGCGGCAACGCTGAAGATGCTGCCCAGATGGTGAAATTGGTAGACACGCCAGCTTCAGGTGCTGGTGACCGCAAGGTCGTGGAAGTTCGAGTCTTCTTCTGGGCACCAAT
>NZ_JABWRA010000029.1:0-80525 GCF_014268705.1 Pseudomonas sp. SWRI179
CCAGCGGGAGCAAGCTCCCTCGCCACAAAAGCCTTATGTTTATCGCATTAATCTCGGCGTAAGACCGAACGACCTCACCTTGCGCCATTGCCTACAACTACGCCAGAATCCGCCGGCTTGTGCGCCTTGAGGGCGGGCTTTACTGTTTCCGGGTCGCTGAAAATCAGCGATCGGGTTTGGTAGCCCGGTTTCCTGGCGCACGTGCATCCTGATGCAAGGGACTTCTACGTCCTCTGTTTTATGGTGGTCATGCGCAGGGCGTTCTCGGACGCGCCGGGTTGCCAGGTAACCGGTCTACCAACCTTCGTATGGCCACCACCCTTCGTTTGGTAGCGAGAGTGATGGCTCCAATTTCTTATCTGGAGTTTCATCTATGTTCAAACCAACACCCAACCCGCCGGACACCGATCCAGCCCACTCAAAAGCGTTCGACAAAGCCGCCGACCGCGCCCTCGACTACTACCTCAAGCCCAAACCCAGCAAACCCGAGGCTGATGAAGGCCAACTCTTCACGGTCGCCAACGGTGTCGACACCGAAACCCTGCTCGCCAACCTCAGCGAAAACCTGGCCTCGGCCAACGCCATGCTCAACGACCTGGCCTTCGACCTGGAAGGCTCAAGGCGCCACATTGCCCTGGGCATCCACCAATTGATCGAATTGAGTGGACAGCTGGCAGACCGAGCGCTGGACAACGTCGAAGCCCGTCCCTCGACATAGCGCATCCCCCCGTGGCGAGGGAGCTTGCTCCCGCTGGGTCTGTAGGAGCTGTGTAGGAGCTGTCGAGTGCAACGAGGCTGCGATCTTCCCCCAAACACTTGAGTCTCAAGCGAAAGATCAAAAGATCGCAGCCTCGCTCCGCTCGACAGCTCCTACAGCGCCGAGCGGGAGCAAGCTCCCTCGCCACAAGAGCATGTGTGTCATGACTGAACGAGCGGCCTGTTACCGCCCCGCCAACTCCATGATCATCCGCGACAACAGATAAATCCTTGGCACCACGCTCTCGACTTCGGCGTACTCCTCCGGCGTGTGGATATTGCCACCCACGATGCCAAACCCATCCAGCGTCGGCGTACCGACCCCGGCTGACAGACTGGCGTCCGCCGCGCCGCCACTGCCTTCTTCGGTCAGTTTGCGCCCCAGTTCGCCATAGATGCCCTGGGCCATGGCCATCAATCGGTCCGACTCCGCCGTCTGCGGCATTGGCGGCAGGCCGCGCTTGAGGCTGGTGGTGACTTCGGTATCGGCGATCAGCTTGTCCTGTGAAACACGGGCCAGGTCTTTTTCGATACGGTCGAATTCTTCCGGTACCGCCGCGCGTACATCGGCCTTGGCGCTCGCCTGGTCGGGGATCACGTTGGTCCGGTCACCGGCCTTGAGTACCGTGAAGTTGATGGTGGTTTTCTTTTCCGCGTCGCCGAGCTTGCCCAATTGCAGAATCTGGTGCGCGGCTTCCATCGCCGCATTGCGCCCCAGTTCCGGCGCGACACCGGCGTGGGACGCCTTGCCCTTGACCTCCACCAGCGCCGTGGCACTGCCCTTGCGCCACACCACCAGGCCGTCGGCCGGGCGACCCGGCTCGAGGTTGAGGGTCACGTCGTGGGCCTTGGCGGTTTTCTTGATCAGGTCGGTGGCCACGTCCGAGCCGGTTTCCTCGCTGGCGTCGAGCAGGAAGGTGATTTGCGCGTAATTCTTGAAATCGAGATTCTTGAGCACTTTCAAGGCGTAGATCCCGGCGACGATGCCGCCCTTGTCATCCATCACCCCCGGCCCGTAGGCGCGGCCATCCTTGATGTGGAACGGGCGTTCGGCCGCCGAGCCCTCCTTGAACACCGTGTCCATGTGGGCCATGAGCAGGATTTTTGCTTTACCGGTGCCCTTGAGGGTCGCCAGGATGTGCTGACTACCGTCCGAATTGGGCACCTTCTCGATGGTGGCGCCCAACTGCTTCAATTCATCGATGGCAATGTCACCGACCTGGGTCAGCCCCGGTACATAGCCGGAGCCGGAATCGATGTTCACCAGCCGCTCCAGCAGCTTCAGGGCCTCGCCCTTGTACTGCTGCGCATCGGTCAGGATTTGTTGATGGGGTTGCGCCAAGGCCATGGAGGTAAAGGCGCCAAGGGCCAGGCTCAGGCCGAGGCTGACGGCCAGGCGGGAGCGAACAGCGGTCATCGTCATGATTTCATCCTTGTTCCGTATCGAAAGAGTGCCATAGGCACCCTACCCGACAATGAACCAAGGCTCTAGACAGCAGGTGGCCATCTCAAAGGGAAACGGCCGACGTTTCCAGCACCGGCCGATGCCGGTGGCAAGTGACCCGGTTGCGCCCGCTGGTCTTGGCTTCATACAACGCCTGGTCTGCATCGTTGAGCCAAAGCGTTGCGTCGCCATACGCCGGGTTGAACACCGCCAGGCCAATACTCAGGCTCACTTTAAGCGCCGGATCCTGCTCGTAGCTGAGGGTCGCGAAGCGCTCACGCAAACCATCCATTGCCTGCACAGCGTTATGCAGGGTCAGGTCCGGCAAGACGACGCAAAACTCGTCGCCACCATAACGCCCGACAATGTCGGCTGCGCGCAGGTTCTGCCTGAGCAGCTTGCCGAGCCGGCGCAGCACGACGTCGCCGGCGCCGTGGCCATAGGTGTCATTGATGGCTTTGAAATGGTCGATGTCGATCAGCGCAATCGCGCCATGGATCGTCCCGTCCGCAGGATGGCGCCCGCAACGCTGGAACTCCTCGTTGAGGCGGTCTTTCCAGGCGCCATGGTTGAGCAACCCGGTCAGGCTGTCGGTACGACTCAGGGCCAGCAACTCACGTTTCTGCCGCCCCAGGGTGTAGGCCTGGCGAAAGCAGATCCAACCCAGTGCCATCGGATACAGGCACAGCAGCGGCAGACAAGCATAGATCTGCGTCGGGCTGGTCATGGGCACGCCGGTCAACGGGAAGATCACCATGCCCACGGCGATGCCCGCCACTTGGGCCACAACCCCGACGAGCAGGAAACGCAGACCACCGATGGCGACGTTGTTCATCGCCATCATCGCCAGCGTGACGGCCGTGGGCAGCGGGTTGAATTGCATCGCCACGACCCAGAAGCCGCCGAGAAAGGCATCGATCAGCAAATTGCGGTGTTCAGCGTGGTACGGCACCGCGCATCGGCGGGCCCACCAATAGGACAGGTGCGGCCAGAGCAGGCCATTGAACAGCATGAAGCCCCAGACCCAGGGCGGCGGATCGAGGGGATAAAGCGCGGCGCTGACCAGCAGCAACCCCAGCGTCAGGCCCAGGATGCGCGATACGTAGAGCCTCCTGGCCAACGACAGTCCCTTTTTTCCCGTCTTTTGCATAGACGCCTCTGCACCGCGGGTTTCCCGAATCATCGGGATGGGCTTGCCTGGAGTCTATCAGGGCGGCATCAAATAGCCACCACTGAATGCAGGGGTATTTTCTTCGTCAAAATGCGGGGCTCTGCTCGGATTTTGGCTATATATGACAAGGAAGTCCGTGACACCTCGCAAAGCAGGTTCCTGGGCAACGATGTTCCCGGGTTAAGCTTCACTGAACACCGCCTGATCCGTTTGATTACATTCTGTCGCAGCCCATGGAGGGCAAAACATGCTGGTGTTGTTCGTGGTTATTGCTGTACTTATCGCCTGGAGTTGGTTGACCTATCCCGGCATTGGCCATGTGATCTACGACATGAGCATGGCCTTGGAAGCACGCCTTTACCGGTTGCGCAAAATCACCGTGCCCATCAGTGAAATGACCGTGTCGACCTGGCAGGGCGGGCCTTATGAAGCGTCCGCCAGCATTCTGATGCTGCACGGCTACAGCGGCGACAAGAATCTCTGGCTGCGGGTTGCCCGACATTTTGTCGGTGATTACCGAGTGGTGATCCCCGACCTCCCCGGCCATGGCGAAACCGGCTTCAAGGCCGGCGGCGGCTACGACATCCCGACCCAGGCCCGGCGAATCATCGAATTGCTCGACGCCTGCGGCCTGGACAAGGTCCATGTGATCGGCAATTCCATGGGTGGGCATCTCGCCGCGTGGCTGGCAGCCACTTCGCCTGACCGCGTGCTGACCCTGGCGCTGCTCAATCCGGCCGGTGTCACCTCCCCCCAGCCCAGCGACATGGACCGCCAATTGGCCGCCGGTCACAACCCGTCCCTCGTGCATTCGCGGGAGGAGTTCATGCCGTTCTACGCAATGACCATGGCCTCGCCGCCCTGGGTACCCGGCATGGTCATGGCCGCGGTGGCCGAGCGTTATGTACAGCAACGCGAAGAACTGGCGGAGATCTACACCGACTTTCGCGCCAGCCCGCCAATGGAGCCCCACTTGGCCGCCATTCGTGCCCCTTCGCTGCTGCTCTGGGGTCGCCAGGACCGGGTGATCGACGTCAGCAGCGTACCCGCATGGAGCAAGGGCATCGCGGACTTGCGTGTGGAAATCTGGGACGGGATCGGCCACCTGCCCATGATCGAACAACCAGGGAAAACCGCGGCGCTGTACCGTGACTTTCTCAAGGGATTGGGGCAGTGATCATGATGCAAGCAACGCCCGGTGGTGAATCGGTGGGTCAGTCCCTGGCAGAATGAAGTCCTGAAGATTCTTCGTTTGCCGGGACCGGCGAAGGCTGCGATCTTTCGTCCAACTTTCCCACAGCCCTCGCCAGGAATTCCCACGATGAGCTTCGTCAGCCCCGACCTGATCCGCCAACGCTTCTCCAAAGCGATGTCCGACATGTACCGCGACGAGGTGCCGTTGTATGGCGCACTGATGGAGCTGGTGGAAGCCACCAACGCCCAGGTCCTGAGCGAACAGCCGGAACTGGCCGCCCACCTGCGCAACACGGGCGAACTCGAGCGCCTGGACCTGGAACGCCACGGCGCGATCCGCGTCGGCACCGCCGCCGAGCTGGCGACCCTGGGGCGACTGTTCGCGGTCATGGGCATGCAGCCGGTGGGCTACTACGACCTCACGCCAGCCGGTGTACCGGTGCATTCCACCGCGTTTCGCGCCGTGCATGAAAGCGCCTTGCAGGTCAGCCCGTTCCGGGTGTTTACCTCGCTGCTGCGCCTGGAACTGATCGAGAATGCCGAGCTTCGGGCCTTTGCCGAATCGGTGTTGGCCAAACGGCAGATCTTCACCCCCGGCGCCCTTGAGCTCATTGACCTGGCCGAACGCCAGGGCGGCCTGAGCGAAACCCAAGCCGAGGACTTTGTCCTACAGGCCCTGGAAACCTTTCGCTGGCACCACAGCGCCACCGTCACGGCCGAACAGTATCGGCAACTGAGTGCCCAGCATCGCCTGATCGCCGACGTGGTGGCGTTCAAGGGCCCGCACATCAACCACCTGACGCCGCGCACCCTGGACATCGACATCGTCCAGGCGCGGATGCCCACGCATGGCATCACGCCCAAGGCTGTGATCGAAGGCCCACCCCGTCGCCAATGCCCGATCCTGCTGCGCCAGACCAGTTTCAAGGCGCTCGATGAACCCGTTGCCTTCACCGACCAGCCCCAAACCCGGACACAGCCCCAAGGCAGCCATAGCGCCCGCTTCGGCGAAATCGAACAACGCGGCGCCGCGCTCACACCCAAAGGCCGTGCGCTTTATGACCAATTGCTGAACGCCGCGCGCGATGCGCTGGGGGAATTCCCCAACGAAGCCAACGCCGGGCGCTACAACGTGCTGATGGCCGAACACTTCGGCGCATTCCCGGATAACCACGATGAGCTGCGCCAACAGGCGTTGGCGTATTTCCGTTATGTCCCGACGCCCAAGGGCCTCGCCGCCAAGGGCACCCTCGAGGCAGCGACCACCCTGGAACACTTGCTCGAACAGCAATACCTGCGGGCCGAGCCCTTGGTGTACGAAGACTTCCTACCCGTCAGCGCCGCCGGCATCTTCCAGTCGAACCTCGGCGACGCCGCCCAGAGCCATTACGCCGGGCAATCCAACCGCCAGGCTTTCGAGGCGGCGCTGGGGCGAGGGACCATCGACGAGTTGGGGCTGTATGCCCAGACGCAACAGCGCTCCATCGATGAGTGCAGGGCTGCGTTGGGCGTCTAGGAACATGCTGAAGGATCAAATGGCAAGAAGTTGCCTGACAGGCGCGCAGTATGGCGCGCCTTCCTTGGTGATTCTGCTTGGGTAGCACGGCGTCCGGGTGGGCCGCGAATATCTGCGATGTACTGGGCAAGGGTTTGTGCGTTTTGTTGCTTGCCTGAAGGGAGCAGTTGCCTTACATCAAATCAACTTATTGATATATATAGTTTTTTTGAAAGTGGCACAGCTCTTGATAACCGTCAGGCCACCTCGGGGCGATTCCCGTCCCAGGCCCTTAGTTATCCAGGAAGGAGAGCATCCCTTGGCTACCCCCGCATATATGGCCATCGTCGGCAGCAAACAAGGCCTGATTACCTCCGGTGCGTTTACCGCCGACTCGGTGGGCAATACCTATCAGGAAGGTCACGAAGACCAGATCATGGTGCAGGGATTCCAGCACCAAGTGATCATCCCGCGCGACGCTCAATCCGGCCAGCCAACCGGCCAGCGCATACACAAACCCTTGGTCATCACCAAGGTGTTCGACAAAGCCTCACCGCTGTTGCTGGCCGCCCTGACCAGCGGTGAGCTCATGGAAGAGGTTTCGATCCAATGGTTCCGCACTTCGAAGCTAGGCGCTCAGGAGCACTACTTCACGACCACGTTGTACGACGCGATCATCGTGGAAATCAAGGACTACATGTTCAACTGCCAGGACCCGGCGAACGCGCACTTCACCCATCTGGAAGACGTGCATTTCACGTACCGCAAAATCACTTGGACCCACGAAGTCAGTGGCACTTCGGGTTCCGATGACTGGCGTTCACCCATAGTCGGCTAATGTTCGAGCGCAACCACTCACGCATGGGCCACCGCTGTTGGCCAATGTGCAAACAAATAATTGAAAGTCATTGATTCAGGACGGTGTTCGCCCAGTGCGACGGCCTCGGCAATCCATGCACTGGTAAAGAGCCTGACACTGGGCGAACGGGGACAATAATAATGGAACTTTCAGACTATGTCCGGGAGACTGTTTAAATAATTGTTTATCTTTGATCGTAACTGCCGCCGATTGATCATGACTCGCACAGTTACATTGTGACCGAACCGCGGAACCTGTGGCGAGGGAGCTTGCTCCCGCTCGGGCGCGCAGCGGCCGCTTTTGGGGCTGCCTCGCATCCCAGCGGGAGCAAGCTCCCTCGCCACAGTATTGAATGGCAACTCCTGCACTAGCCGTACAACCGGTTATACAAGACATGGACAAATACAAAAAAGTTATCCATGAATAAAAATTAAACAACCATTAAAAACTCTTTTTTAATACCCGTCGGCATGACGCACTTCATCCACGCCGTCCGGTTTTTTGCGCATCGGTATCCCCCGCATCAGGGTCACCGTGTTGCTGTTTGCGCTTGGCCGGGTCATTGGGCCGCAAGGCATCGTTATCGCGTTCCACTTCGCCGGGCAATGCTGGCGCGTCCGGGTTGGGCCGGGTTTGATCGGGGCTGTGGTTCATGGCGAACTCCTGGGGTCATTCGGGATTCAGGCATCGGGGTCGGCGACTTCTTCGGCGACATTGGCATCCGGGGAGCGCTGGTGCAGTTGCTCGGCCTGGGTCTTCAAATCCTGCCAGCGTGCCAGATCGATGGCGCCGCGGCCGAACAGGTCATTGGCCACCTGCATCAACTCAGTGAAATGAGCATCGGGGGACTGCTGCCGGTAGGCCTTGTCGTCGAACAGTCGCTGCCAATCGGCCAGCGACGGAAGCTTGAGGTCATCGCCCATGACGGACTCCTGCGAGACATTCATTGGTTATGAGGGTCGGCGTTCGCGGGGAGTTCCAGTGATTTTCAGTAGCCGGTCATTTCCAGGTATCCCGTGCCGCCCTGGTTGCCACTCAGACGCACCGGGCCTTCCCAATAGGGAATGCGCAAGTCCATCCAGGCCTTGGGATTGAGTGCCTGGGTGATGATGTCGAGTTGCTTGCCGGGGATCTTGATGGCCCAGCGTACCGGCATCGAGCGCCCGGCGACCTTGGCCGTGTCCAATGGCGCGAGACTGATCTCCTCGGCGCGCAGGGTTTGCGCCCGGCCCTGGGCATCGATCCAGGTGCCCGTGAGGTAAGGCGCGCCGTGCTTGTGGCGCATGCGATAGAGCATCAGGTGCTGGCCATTGTCCAGATGCAGGGAGAACCAGTCCCAGCCGGTCTGGTTGGCGGTCAGGGGCTGGCTGCTCCATTCGCGATCGAGCCAGGCCGGGCCACTGACCGTGTAGCGCTGGCCGTCGATTTCCAGTTCACCGTCGGCCTGGAAAAACGGCTGGCTGTAGTAGTACGACGCCTGGCCCTGTTCGGATTTCTGGCTGAAACCTTGATCGCCCTGCAACACCAACGGACGGTTCGACGTCAGCCGTAAGGCATAGCTGAAGCGTCGGTCGCGAGCCTTCAATTGCATGTCCGCCAACGGCTCGGCCGCTGAGGCCTGGGTGCCGAATTGCCAGTCGTCGATCCAGGCCTCGAAGGGCTGCACTTGCACCCCGGCCTGCCCCACCCCACCTCGCGCATAACGCTCGGCGGCATAGTGCACGCTGTCGGAAGTGACCGCCGCATGACCGAGCCAGATTGCCTGGTTGCGCCAACCGCTGGCTTGGGGTGCGGCATCCAAGGCGCTGCGAAACAGCGTCCATTGCACGCCGAACTCCCGGCCTTGGGAATCCTTGAGGTTGGCGGTGACGTACCACCATTCGATGCGAAAACCGTCATGCATACCGTGGTCGGCCGGGAAACTGAACACCCGCCCAGGCACGACCGGCGTGAACGCGACAGCCTGGTCACCGAGGCCGGCGAAGCCCTTTTGCGTCGGCGCCGAGTCATCACAGCCGCTGAGCAACGCCAGCAGCAACAGGCCGGCTTTAATCTTCATGGGCAAAGGTCCTCAGCAAATCCGCCGGCTGCGAGCGGTACAACGCATACAGCGGCCAGGCCGATGCCAGGAGCGTGGCGAGCATCGCCAGGGCCAGCAGTTGCGCCAACTGCAATGGGAACACCCGCAACGGCAGGCGCCAGCCGAAAGCCTGCACATTGATCACCGCGTCCAGGCACCAGGCCAGGGCAATGCCCAGCGGCAAGGCCAGGACCAGGGTCAGCAGCGCCAGTAGCCAGGTCTGGCCGAGGTTGAGCAACATCAACTGCCGACGCGTCACCCCCAGCGCCCACAGCGGCGCCAACTGGCCGAGACGACTCTGGCTCTGGGTCAGCAGGCTGATGAACAACGCCACCCCGGCTACCGCCAGGGTCAGGCTGTTGAGGGCGGCGGTGGCGGCGAAGGTACGTTCGAACACCTGGGTCGACCAGCCCTTGAGCCGGGCCTGGTCGACGATGCGGCTGTCATCCAGGCCGAACCGGTCCTGCAATGCCGTCACCAGCGCCGGAATCGCCGGCGGTTCAATGCGCAAGTTGAAACGGTTCGGCGTCAGGTTCGGCCAGTGCGCCAGCAAGTGCTCGACGTTGACCAGCACATGGCCCTTGGGATTGCCATAGTCGGCGTAGATGCCGACGATGCGTAGTGCCCAAGGTCCCTGCGGCGTCGGCAAGGTCAACTGATCGCCGATCCTCACCTTGAGGCGTCGGGCCAGTTGTTCGCTGAGCATGAGGGTGTCGGCGGCGGCCAACTGCTCCCACGGCTTGTCGCCGGACGATTCCAGCAGCGGCCAATGCTGGCGATAGTGAGGGTGATCGAGGATGCCGTGGATATCCGTCGGCCAGCCCTGCAACGGGAGCGAGACTTGCCAGAGGGGCACAACGGCAGTGATCGCTGGTTGCTGCTTGAGCCAGGTATGCAGTTCTTCGGCCTGGGCCGGGGTTTGCGGGTTGATATACAACTCGGCGCTCAGCCGTTGTTCGAGCCAGTTGCTGAACGTCTGGCGAAAGCCGGCGGTCATGCTGCCGGCGCCGATGTTCGCCGCCAATGCCAACAGCAGGGCCATCAGCGCGAGGCTCAGGGTCGGCAGTTGTTGGCGACAATCGGCGAGAAACCATTGCCCGAGCACCGAGCGGCTGCGGCGCAACAACCACGTCAGCATGCCGCTGAGCAACACCGGCAAGGCCAGCGCCGCGCCCAGCAACAAGGCGGTCATCAGGACAAAACCGCTGACCAGGCTGTCGCCCCAGACCAACGCCGATGCGGCAATCAACGCCGCCACCGTCGCCACCCAACCCTGGCGTCGCAGCCAACGCCCATGGGCTTGATGCCAGGCTTGGGAATTGGCCAGCGCCAGCAAGGGCAGGCGCGCCGCCCGCAACAGGCTGTCGGCGCCGGCCAGCAGCGCGCCAAGCAAGCTCAGGCCGACACCGCTGAGCCACCACGCCGGGCTGAGGTTCAAGTGCCCGGCCACCTCGGCGCCGTACAAACCCCGCAGGCTCGCCGCGACATCGGGCAATAACAGGCTCGCCAGCCAATAGCCGCTGAGCACCCCGGCGATCCCACCGAGCAAGGCCAACCCGCCCAGCTCAACCACCAGGCTGGTGACCAGTACCCGCGCACTGACGCCACAGGCCCGCAGGGTTCGCAACAGACTGCGGCGCTGTTCGAGCGCCAGGCCGATGGCCGCGTGAACGATGAACAGCCCCACCACGAAGGATAAAATGCCCAGGGCGTCGAGGTTCAGGTGGAAACTTTCGGTCAGGCGCGAGAGGTTGTTTTCTTCATCGGCGCGCTTGAATTGCAGTCGATCGCCGAACGCCTCCGGCAGCGCGGCGCTGAACGTCGCGGGCAACAGCAGCCGCGACAGCTGGTCCGGCATTCCGAGTACCGCTTGGGCAAACCCGATGTCCATCAACAGCATGCCCGGCGCCATGTCCATTTGGACATGCAGCGGCGGCAGGGGTCGTCCATCGGCGGTTTGGGGCTGGTCGCCCTCACCCAGCCCCAGGGCCTGCAAAGTCTGCGGGGCGATCCAGGTACGACCGGGACTGGTAAAGAACTCCACCACCTCGCCCATCTCCCGCGCCTGTCCCGCCAACGCCGCACCGGGCGGCATCGACACCGGGTCGATGCCCATCAGTTGCAGACGCTGGTCCTCGTGCCCCTTGAGCACCACCCGGGCCTGCAACACCGGCGACACCGGCCAGCCCTGGCGCCGCAAATCGACAAACCATTGTTGAGGGAAGGTGCCGCCGCCGGGTGCAGTGAGGCTGGCCTGGGGTTCGCCGCCGATCAGTTGGCTGGCGCGGGCGTAGCTGTCCCGGGCCTGACTGTTCAGCGCTTGCACGCCGGTGAGCAGGCTGGTGGCGAGCCAGAGGCCAGTCAACACGCTGAAGAACTGCACCGGGTGCTGGCGCCAATGGCTGAGCAGGGCCTTGAGGGCCTGGCGGAAAATCATCACCCCTGGGCCACCTGCGCCAACCGTCCGCCATGCAATACCACGCGTTGGGCCAGGCGAGCCGCTACCCGGGGACTGTGGGTCACCATCAACAGGCTGGTGGGGCTGCCCTCCAGCAGTTCCAGCAACAGTTGCAGCACTTCGTCACTGGTGGCTTCGTCGAGGCTGCCGGTGGGTTCGTCAGCCAGCAACAAGGGCGGTCGAGAAGCCAGCGCCCGACCCAGCGCCACCCGTTGCTGCTGGCCGCCGGAAAGCTGCTCGGGGTAACGCCGCAGCAACCCTGAAAGCCCGAGCCGCTGCACCAGATGGGCTTGCCAGGCCGCGTCATAGCGACCGCACAAGCGGGCCTGGAACGCCAGGTTATCTTCCACCGACAAGCTGCTGATGAGGTTGAACTGCTGGAACACCAGGCCGATTTCCGTGCGCCGCCAATTCGCCAGCTGGCTTTCACTCATGCCGTCGAGTCGATATTCGCCACTGCGAATGCTCCCGCGATCGACCTTGTCCAGCCCGGCAACCAAATGCAGCAAGGTACTCTTGCCGCTGCCAGATTCCCCCATCAGCGCCAGGCTGCTGCCGGGCATCAGGGTCAGGTCGACACCCTGCAGCACCGGCAACGGGCCTTGGGGCGTGGGGTAGCTTTTGAACACTTGGCGGACTTCCAGCATGGGCAGCCTCGACGGGTGGGCGTGAGGCTCAGGATAGCGGAGGTTGGGCGCACTCAACACCTCCCACCCACTCACCCACCGCCATCGCGAGCAGGCTCGCTCCCACAGGGCTTACCGTTGATCAATCCGTGGCGTGATGGCTGGGTCGCTTTTGTGGCGAGGGAGCTTGCTCCCGCTTGAGTGCGCAGCGCTCATCGCTTTTTTGGGGCCGCTGCGCGACCCAGCGGGAGCAAGCTCCCTCGCCACAGGGTCGTGCAAGACCTTGTGGGTATCCAACATCATCGCAAACTGACCCTCCGACATCGCGAGCAGGCTCGCTCCCACAAAGAGCCCAGCGCATGGGGGCCTTCAATCAATGCCCCGCCGCCATTTCGGCCTGGCCAGGCTGCGGCGTCACGATATGGTCCAGGTCAATATGCTTCCAAGCCGGTTTCGCCCCCAACCGCGCGTTGAAACGATAGTTGAACGTAAACTCATCCTCCGTCGGCTGGCTCAACGACCTGCCATAAACCGATTCAACCCCAACCGGGTCATACCCCATCAACTGCAACAGCGTCGGAAAGATGTTGTAGTGACTCGAACGATCCTTGTTCCGCGCCCAGGCGCCACGCCAATCAAGACTATCCAACTGACGGCCCTGGATCACCACCAACGGCACCAACCCCTCTTCGGGCATCGGGTCGCCACCACAATGAGTGTTGAGCCCAGGATTGCCACGCTCGTGCAGATCCTGGCCATGATCGGAGGTGTAAATCAGCACCGCTCGGCTCAAATCGGCCTGCTGGAAGACTCGCTTGAAGAACTCGCCAACATTCCACAGCAAGGTGTTCTGGTACGCGTTGCGGTACAGCAACCAGTCATCTTTCTGCCCATCGAAGCCGTCGCGGCTGCCGGTATCGGCCACTTCCTGGAACTGCCCGCGCGGCAAGGTCGGGCGGTAGTTCATGAAGTCGTCGGGGTATTTGTCGTGTACCGGAAAATGCGCCCCCACCTTGTTGATCACCACCAGTTCAGCCTGGTGATCGTCCAGCAGTTCGATCAACTTCGCCGCCGCCGCCATGTCGCGGTCGCGCACGCTGGTCTGGTCGAATTGGACGAACTCATCGATGTCCTGTTTTTCCAACTCGGTCATCAGGTTCTGCAAGTTGCCGCCGGTGCGCTGGGCGTCGATGTAGACGGTACGCAAGCCGGCCTTTTTGGCGTACTGCCAGATCGACGGCCGAGTGCTGTTGATGCGTATGTAGTCGGTCCGCGTCCCCCCGTAGCGCAAGGTGACATTGGTATCGGCGCTGCAGTTGGCAATGGACGCCGCGTAGCCGAAATTGAACATATCCACGCCCTCGGGCGGCGTTTTCAGGCCGCTGCGCACGCCAAACGGCGTGTTGATATCCAGGTAATTGCCGCCGACGCTTTCATCGATGATCAGCACTATGTCCTGTTCGATCAAGGATGATCGCCGCGTTAGGGTGACCGGCTCCCGGGGACCGATCGTGCTGTGCAAGGACTCATAGGCAAGGAGATTCAAATAGGCCAACGGCGTGTACATCACCGGCAGGCCGCGCGCACCTTCGCCCGCCCGCACGAACAACACGCCACTGAGCAACATCACCCCCAGCACGGGCGCGACCACAGGCAGATAACCGGGCACTCGCAGCGTTCGTCGAGGTTTGAGAGCGATGCCGAACAACAGTAACAAGCCCCCGATCACCGCGTTGATGATCACCTCGCGGTACTGATAGGCCGCCTCCTGGATAAAGCCTCCCGAGTACACCAGCGAAACGAACTGGCTGTAGGTCAGGTAACTGTCCGTGACTCGGGTGTACACCTCGAAAAACACCGCCGAAACAAACAACGCCAAGGCAAACACATGCCTCACCAACGTCTGGCGAATGTAGGCGCTCATCCACAGCGCCAGCACCAACACCACGAACATGGCGCCGAACAGCACGGTCGCCAAGCCCAGGCCCAACGCGTCGAGACGCTCGAGGTAAGCGTCGTACCCCTTGAGCAGGTACAAAAACAGCAGCAATTCCTTGAGGTAGCGGGTCATGTTTTCCTCGCCCGGATCGCGGTGTCGAAAGCGCTTCGTTCCTGCACGTTAGCAGCCGATTTGCAAAGCGCAAGAAACGTCCCCCACAACACGCGTCAAAAAAAAGTTACCCCAAAAACGACACGAAAACAGGTAACAAAATATAAAAATCTATGGATAACGACCGTCTATCGCTTTGTTAAATGCCGGCCATCCCCAGCAAAACAGCCACTTTGCTAGGACAGTCAATGACTTGATATCAAAAGGCCCGATTTCACATGAATTGCCAACACTGACAACTGTCATTTTGCTGACACGCTTTTCTGAAGCTGCGCTATACCCCTCTAAACAGTTTCATCCGAGTTACATCATTCGGTTTGCGAGGCGCGCCAAAAATGGACGTGAGCGTATTTGGTACGGGGTATGTCGGGCTGATCCAGGCGGCTGCAATGGCCGACGTCGGACACCGCGTTTTGTGCATCGATATCGACCCGAACAAGATCCGGCAACTGCAACAGGCTGTGCCAACCATCAGCGAGCCGGGGCTGTCCAATCTGCTCGAAGACAACATCAAGGCCGGACGCTTGTCGTTCAGCTCCCAGGCCAGCGACGCGGTCAATCATGGCGAGTTGATCTTCATCGCCGTCGGCACGCCCGCCGATGAAGACGGCTCGGCCGACCTCAGCCATGTGCTGGCCGTCACCCGGCAGATCGCCGATTTCATGGACAGCGACCGCACCCTGGTCATCAAGTCCACCGTGCCGGTGGGCACCGCCGACAAGGTGGCCGAATGCGCCCGCCAGGCATTGGCCCGGCGCGGCCTGAAACAGCTGAACGTACGCGTCGTGTCCAATCCCGAGTTTCTCAAGGAAGGCAGCGCCCTGGCCGATTGCATGCGTCCGGACCGGATCATCGTCGGCACCGCCGATCCAGTGGCCCGCGACCAGATGACCGAGCTCTACGCGCCCTTCTGCCGCAACCACGAAAAACTGATGTTCATGGACAACCGCAGCGCCGAACTGACCAAGTACGCCGCCAACGCCATGCTCGCCACCCGCATCAGTTTCATGAACGAACTGGCCAACCTCACCGAACGGTTGGGCGCCGACATCGAAGCGGTGCGCAAAGGCATCGGCTCGGACCCGCGCATCGGTTATCACTTCATCTACCCTGGCTGCGGTTTCGGCGGTTCGTGCTTTCCCAAGGACCTGCGGGCCCTGCTGCACACCGCCGAACAAAGCGGCATGCCGCTGCGCCTGCTGCGCAGCGTCACCGACGTCAACGACAGCCAGCGGCACATCCTCTTCGAAAAACTGGCCAAGCAGTTCCAGGATGGCTTGGCCGGCAAGTCGATTGCCATCTGGGGCCTGGCGTTCAAGCCCAACACCGATGACATGCGCGAAGCCCCCAGCCGCTACCTGATGGAAGCCCTGTGGCGCGAAGGCGCACGGGTCCAGGCCTACGATCCGGAAGCCATGTCCGAATGCCGTCGCCTCTACGGCTATCGCAAAGACCTCAACCTCTGCGCGACCCGCGATGACACCTTGGAAGACGCCGATGCCCTGGTGATCTGCACTGAGTGGAAGAACTTTCGCGTGGTGGATTTCGACCTGCTGGCCAGCAAGTTGCGCGCCCGGGTGATCATCGATGGCCGCAACCTGTACAACCCCGAACACCTGGCCGCCGCCGGGCTGTTGTATCGCGGTATCGGGCTGCGCCACACCGTGCCCAGCCCCCTGGCACCAAGGCCACAAGCATGAACATCCTGGTCACCGGCGCAGCCGGTTTCATCGGCGCCCACGTCGTGCTGCGGCTGCTGCGCGACGGCCATCGGGTGTGCGGGCTGGACAATTTCAACGACTACTACGACCCGCAACTCAAGCACGACCGCATGGCCTGGGTGAACGGCCAGGTCGGCAGCTTCCCCTTGGCGCGGCTCGACCTGGCCGACGCGCCGGCCATTGATGAACTGTTCCAAACCCGGCGCCCGGACGTGGTGATTCATCTCGCGGCCCAGGCCGGCGTGCGCTACTCCCTGGAAAACCCCCAGGCCTATGTCGACAGCAACATCACCGGGTTCCTGAACATCCTGGAAAACTGCCGCCGGTATCCCGTCAAGCATTTGATCTACGCCTCCTCGAGCTCGGTGTACGGCGCCAACACGCGCATTCCCTATTCAGTCCAGGACAATGTCGACCACCCGTTATCGCTGTATGCGGCGAGTAAAAAAGCCAACGAACTGATGGCCCACAGCTACAGCCACCTGTTTGGCATTCCCTGCACCGGCCTGCGGTTCTTTACGGTGTACGGCCCTTGGGGCCGGCCGGACATGTCGCCGATCCAGTTTGCCCGCGCCATCGCCGAAGACCGGGGGCTGCAACTGTTCAACCACGGCGAGCACCAGCGGGATTTCACCTACATCGACGACATCGTCGAAAGCATCGCCCGCCTGATCGACCGTGCGCCCCAGGTCACGCCCTTGCTGGATCACGAACAACCGGACCCGGCCACCAGCCGCGCGCCCTGGCGGATCTACAACATCGGCGGCCAGCACCCGGTGGCGCTGCGCACCTATGTCGCGCTGCTGGAAAAACACCTGGGACGAACCGCTCGCATCGAACTGCTGCCCCTGCAAGCCGGCGATGTACTCAACACCTGCGCCGATGCCAGCGACCTGGCACGGGCCACCGGTTTCCGGCCGTGCATCGCACTGGACGACGGCCTGGGTCGTTTCATCCAGTGGTTCCTCGATTACTACCCACTGCCTGCCCACGCGCCGCTCGCGGCCCAACCTCAGCGGAGGAGTCTATGACCCGACATGAACAAGCCATCGAGATCAACGCCCCCGGGCGCGACAAACGTGTCGATCCCGACCACCGCAGGCGCCTGGACGCGGCCATCCACCGCCAGGGCCGTGGATGGTTGACCGGTCGCGACGGCGGCCGGCCCTGGACGGTCTCGCGCACCAACCGTGTCGTGGCCTGCCTCGGCGCACTGGCGATCCTGGTGGTGTTCTGCCCGCTGTTGCTGGGCCTGGCACTGCTGGTCAAATTTTCCAGCCCGGGCCCGGTGCTATTCGTACAGAAGCGCACCGGTTATCGCGGGCGGGTGTTCGGCATGTACAAGTTCCGCACCATGGTCGCCGACGCCGAGGCCCTCAAGGAGTCGCTGCGCCACCTCAACAAACACGGCGCCGATGCCATCGATTTCAAGATCGACAACGACCCGCGCATCACGCCCATCGGCCGGTTCCTGCGTCGCAGCAGCCTCGACGAACTGCCGAACCTGATCAACGTAGTGACCGGCGACATGCGCCTGGTGGGCCCGCGGCCGACCTCGTTCAACGCCTATCGCTACAAGGACAACCATCTTGTGCGCCTGAGCATCTACCCCGGCATGACCGGCCTGTGGCAGATCTCCGGGCGCAGCAATATCGACTTCGACCAGCGCGTGGAATTGGACCTCAGCTATATCGCTGAACAAAGCCTGTGGCTGGATTTGAAGATCCTGATGCTAACCCCCTTCAAAGTTTTCAGCGGCCACGGAGCGAGTTAAATGGACGGTTCAACGAATATCCTGACCATAGCCAGCCCGAGCGAGACCAACCTGACCTCGACCGTGCTCGACCCTTCCCTGCGGATCCTGCTCTTGACGTCCGCCAACACCGGCACTGGCACCAGCACCAGCGCCATGGCACTCGCCGCGCAACTGGCGCAGATGAGCAACGGTCGCGTCCTGCTGGTGGATGCCAGCCAGTCACCGCGCAACCTCAGCCAACAGCTGTCGTTGCACAAGGAGCGCGGCTTCACCGACCTGTTGTTCAACAGCCTTGCCCCGCCCCTGTTGCAGGATTGCGTGGTGCAGGCGTCCAGCCTGCCCTTCGACGTGCTGCCCCACGGTCGCCTCGGCCGCAATGCCGACCACCTGAGCCCCGAGCGCCTGCGTCCGTTGTTCAGGCAACTGGCGGCGCAATACCGCTTTGTGGTGATCGACGGCGACGCGGTGTATTCGGCCAGCGACACCCTGGTGCTCAGCACCCAGGTGGATGGCGTGGTGCTGGTGGTGCGCGGTGAAGACACCCGCTGGGAAGTGGCCCAGGCCACCCGCCAGCGCCTGTCCCAAGCCGGCGCGAAAGTGGTCGGCAGCGTGTTCAACCGCCGCAAGTACTACATGCCCAAGTGGCTCTACAACAACCTGTAAGCCTGCAAAAGGATGACGAGATGAACGCCAAGATGCTTGTCCTGCTGTTGCTGCCGCTTGCCGGTTGCTCCAGCACCACCGATACCCGCTCGATGCCGGTGCAGATCCTCACGGCCGCGCCGGCCAACGCCCAGGCCACCGACATGCCCAGGGTCGAACAAACCCTGAGGCCCCAGGATGTGCTGGATGTGATTTTTCACATCGACACCACCTCGTCCCAGGCTTATCGAGTACAACCTGGCGATCAGGTTGCCTTGAACTTCACCGCCGCCAGCCAGCTCAACGGCACGCAACAGGTGATGCCCGACGGCAGCATCGAACTGCCGGGCGCCAACACCTCGGTGAAAGTCGCCGGCCTGACCACCGACGAAGCCCGTCTGGCGGTGCAGCGTGCCTACAACCAGAAGATGCTGTTCCAACCCAACCGCAACCAATTGACCGTTTTGGTGACGAGCCCGCTGTCCGGCGAGACGAACTTGCGCAACACCCTGACCCACCCGGCCACGGGCATGAGCCGGGAAATCATCGTGGGCCGGGATGGCTACGCCAGCTTCCCGGAAATCGGCTCGGTGCCGTTGCAAGGCATGACCGTCACCCAACTGGAAACCTTCCTCAACGAGCGCTACGCGCAGCTGCCCGGCCACATGACGGTGGATGTGCTGCTCAAGTCCACCGCCGGCAACGAGATCTATGTCCTCGGCGAAGTGGCGCAGCCGGGTTCCTACCCAATCCGCCGGCCGATCTCGGTCCTCGAGGCCCTGACCCTGGCTCGTGGCACCAACGTCAAGGCAAGGCTCGACTCGGTGGTGATCATGCGTCGCAACGGCAATCAGGTTGAAGCCCGCCACTACGACGTGGAGAAGGCCCTGAGCGGTGACGCCTCGCAGATCGCCTACCTGCAACCGGAAGACATGCTGTATGTGCCCAAGACCGGCTTGGCCAAAGCCGGTGAAATGGCCAGGCAACTGGCCGACGTGGTGCTGTTCCAGGGCGTTGGCGTCAGCTTCGGCTACGACCTCGACAACGACAGCAGCGGCAACTGACCCAGGTGAATGATCATGAACCCCAAGGAAAACTATCTGCACGAGTTCTTCAGGATCTTCTTTGCCAACAAGCAGTGGGTGAAGCGCGTCTTCCTGATTTTCGCCATGATCGCCCTGGTGCTGCCGTTGATGCTCAAGCAGAGCTTCGACATCACCGCCCAGGTGATCGTCCAGTCGAAAAAGCTCTCCCAGGGCGACGCCACCACGTCGCTGAACCAGGAAAACGCCACCTTCATCCCGCCGTCCCTGGCGGACATGGAAACCGAGAGCAACATCCTGCGCTCGCCGGCGCTGATCCGGCAGACCATCAGTGTCCTGCGCGAACAGGGTGAATACACCCCAAGCCCCGGCATTCTCAACAAATGGGTGAGTGAACCGCTCAAGCGCTACATCACCCAGCCCCTGCGCGAGTACGTCGTCAATCCGCTGCGCGATGGCCTGGGGCTTGAGGTCGATCCGGTGCGCGACACCGTGCTCGATACCCTGACCGACGAGGCCATCGAGAACCTGAAGATCGAGACCCTGCCCGGCTCCAACGTCATCTCCATCGTCTACAGCTTCGGCGATCCGGCCCAAGGCACCCGGTTCGTGGCGCAACTGCTGCAGAACTACCTCAGCAACCGCCAGGACCTGCAGTCGATCGAACTGCCGCAGACCTTCTACGAGCAGAAGAAAGCCCAATACCAGACGCGCCTTGACGGCTTGGAAGG
This sequence comes from Pseudomonas sp. SWRI179, assembly GCF_014268705.1. Taxonomy (NCBI): domain Bacteria; kingdom Pseudomonadati; phylum Pseudomonadota; class Gammaproteobacteria; order Pseudomonadales; family Pseudomonadaceae; genus Pseudomonas; species Pseudomonas sp. SWRI179. The sequence continues at coordinate 20,087 of NZ_JABWRA010000029.1, forward strand.
CAACCGCCTGACGCTGCTTGAAGGCGTCGGCTCTTCCGATCCCAAGGAAGAAATCACGTTCCGCTTGAATGCGATCAACACCGAGGAACAGGCCTTGAACCTGTACCAGGATCGCTTGCTGCAAAGCCAACGCTGGCTCGATTACCTCAAGACCAGCCTGGCGGCGGCGAACAGCTCGCGGTTCAACGACTACACCTTCCCGTTCACCTTCACCACCACCGTGGACAACATTGCCTTCGAAGACCGGGAAATCCGGCAAATGGGCGAGCAATTGACCAGCCAGGTGAGCCGCTACATGAACGACCTGGCGATCTTCCAACCCAGCAGCGAACCGATGCTGCTGGCCCGGGAGCAGATCGTGCGCACTCGCCAGCAATTCCTCAAAGTGGTGAACAACCGCATCCAGGAACGCACCACCGACCTGGCGGTGGTCAGCTCGGTGATCAACCAGAAAGTCGAACGCATCGCAGCCTTCAAGGAACGCATCCACCAGTTGCAGGAAACCCAGAGCAAGCTGCGGCAGATGGACACCGAGATCAACGCCCTGCATGCGGCCTTCTCGACGTATGCCCAACGCTTCGCCGAGGCCAGCACCGCGCGTTCGCTGGACAACGACCTGTCCAACGCCCGGGTCCTGAGCCCGCCGTTCGAACCCACCGCCGCGGCCTTTCCCAAGCCGATGCTGATCATTGTCTTCGGCATGTTCAGTGGCCTGCTGCTGGCGATCGCCCTGGTCTACGTGCGTGAGTTCTTCGACCATCGCTTCAAGCACCCAGCGCAAATCAGCCAGCAACTGGATCTGCCGGTCTTGCTGGTGATCAACGAGCAGTCACCCGAGCAGATCAATCCACACCGCAACTGGAGCCTGCCCAGCCTTGTCCATTGGGTGAGAAATTGAACGCGCCGTTCGGCCCGTCCCGCCATGACAGCCCCTTGTCGATCATTCATCTGCTCGACAGCGGCGGCTTCTATGGGGCCGAGCGGATGCTGCTCGATCATTGCCTGGCGACACCCGGCCAACATCAGGTGGTGTTTCTGGCGGCGCCGCCGACCTTGATCACGCGGTTCCGCCAGGCCGGAGTCGATTGCCACCACTGCGCCAGTTGGGCCGAGTTGTTGCAACATTTGCGGCAACGGCGCGCCGAGCGACCACTGATCAATACCCACAACTTCAAGGGTCTGTTGTTCGGCTGGTCGGCGGCCACGATGCTGCGCCTGCCGCTGGTGATTACCCAGCACGGCTTCACGCCGCGCAGTCCAAAGCAGCGGTTCTATACGTGGCTGAGCCTGCAACTGTGCCGTACCGCGCCGGTCAAGCGTGTGGTTTGCGTGGCCGAAAGCATCGCGGCGCTGCACCGCCAGGCCAGCGTGCGGGCGGAAAAACTCGATGTGATCCCCAACGGCCTGCCCGCCGTCACGACGCCGCTGCCCCACCACGCCGACAGGCAGCGCTGGCGGGTCGGCTACGTCGGTCGGTTGAGCAGCGAGAAGGGCCCGGACCTGTTCCTCGACGCGATGATCCCGCTGTGCCAGCGCCATGCGTCGCTGCACGCGGTGATGCTTGGCGACGGCCCGGAACGCCAGTCCTTGCTCAAACGCATCACCGATGCCGGGCTGCCCACGCGCATCGAACTGCCTGGTTATCAGACAGACATGAACGGCTGGTGGAGCCGCCTCGATGCGCTGGTGATCAGTTCACGCACCGAAGGCACGCCGATGATCCTGCTCGAAGCCATGCAGGCCGGCGTGCCGGTGGTGGCGTTCGGCGTCGGCGGCATTCCCGATATCCTGCAAGACCGCCACAACGGCCTGCTCGCTACACCGGCCGACAGCGAGGCGCTGGCCAGCCAGATCGAAACGCTGTTCAGCGAACCGCCCCTGGCGCAGATCCTCGCCGACAACGCGCGGTGCACCCAACGCGACCGCTACGACCTGCGCACGCTGGCCGAACGCTGGTCACAACTCTATATCCGCACGGCACGGGAGGCTCGGCCATGATCGTCCCGCTCTCGATCGTCAGTCTGCTGGGGCTGGTCTGCCTGGCATTGTTGGCCAGTCCTTATCCGTTCCTGGCACCGGGCGCAGTGTTCGGCCTGGTGGGCGTCGCCATGCTGTACCGCAAGCCCAGCTGGGGTTTGCTAGGCATTGCCGCGCTGCTGCCGTTCGAAGGCCTGTTCAAGGACAACGCGTTTTCCGGCAGCAAATTCCTCGGCGTGGCGCTGATCCTGATCCTGATGCTGCAGTTGGCCTTGCACCAGATCCCTGGGACGCGCTTGCGCAGCAATATCTGGAAGCCGTTACTCGGCTTCATGGCGTTGTATGGCCTGAGCCTGTTGATCTCGGAAAACATCGGCGTGTCCCTGACGCATCTGCGAGAACTCGCCGTCGGGCTGATTCTGTTTGTGATCGCGCTGCTGATCGGCCGCGAGCTGAACCTGGATATGTTCGCCCGGCTGATGACGGTGAGCGTCGCCACGGCCTGCGTGCTCGCGATGTTTTCAGCCCGGTACCAGGATCAGGGCCGCGCCTCGGGTTTGCTGGAAGACCCGAACGCCTTTGCCCTGTTGATTGCCTTTACCGTACCGCTGGCATTGCTGCTGACCCTACGCAGCCAGAACCTGTTGCACCGGTTGTTCTGGGGTGGCGCTTTCATCCTGTTGTTGGGCGGGATGACGAAGACAGAATCGCGTTCAGGGCTGGTTGTGCTGTTGCTCAGTCTGATGATCGGCTTGTATCACTATCGGGCGCAGCTACCTCGCATACGTCCTCGGCACCTGGGGTTCGCGATGCTCGGCCTGGCACTCATGGTTCCGGTGACAGTCGCCGTGATGCCGGCTGGCTACGTGGCGCGCATCCAGTCGTTGAGCATCCTCAGTTCCGGCACCAATGCCCACAAGGACGGTTCCTTGGGTCGTCGCGCCTCCTACATTGTGGTGGGCAGCCAGATGATCCGAGAGAACCCGATTCTCGGTTCCGGCCCCGGGACGTTTCCGCAGCACTACGCCCCCACCGGCTACGCGAAAGCATTCTCGGCCAATCGCAAAATGGGCGATCTGTACCGCCAGGCCCATAACACCTACCTGGAAATCTTCAGCGAAATCGGCGTACCAGGCGGCTTGATGTTTGTCGCTACGATTGGGCTGGGCCTCTATAACCTGATGCGCGCGCGCCAACTCTGGCTCCAGCGTAGGGACTGGGCCCAGGCGGACCTGCTGACGCACTTGGGCATGAGTTTCCTGTCGCTGGCGTTGTTCCTGATGTTCCTCAGCGCGCCGAACCACAAGTTGCTGTGGATCATGCTCGCCTTGACCAGCATTTTGCGCTACGACGCCGAACAGGCCGAGCCGCGGGAGGCCCGTTCATGAGCCGCGTAAGCATCATTATCCCGATGTACAACGAGGCCCGGCACATCGGCCGCACACTGCTGGCGGCGCAGGAAGCGGCTCGCCAGGCGCGGCAGGATTGCGAGTTGATCGTGGTGGACAACGGCTCCGACGACCATGGCCCGCGCATCGCCAACGAGCTGGGCGCGCGGGTGTTGATCGTACCTGGCGTGCACATCGGTGCCCTGCGCAACCGTGGCGCGGCGGTCGCCAGTGGGGAATGGCTGGCGTTCATCGACGCCGACATGGAAATGCCGGCCGACTGGCTCAAGTCACTGCTCGAAATGGAAGGCCGCCAGGGCGATGTGCTGGGGCTTGACCTGGACACGCCCGGCCAAGCGCCGTGGTTCGCACAGGCTTGGCAGCGCCGCAGTCAGCGTCCGGGCTCCCGCCCCTTGCATCGCGTCCAATGGTTACCCAGCGCCAATCTGTTGATGCGTCGCGCCTGGTTCGAACGGGTCGACGGTTTCGACGAGACCCTGCGCACGGGTGAAGACAAGGATTTCTCCCTGCGCCTGCGCCAGGCCGGTGCGCAGTTGTTGCTGGTCAACGAAAGCGTGGCCCTGCACTGGGGCTATGAAGGCAGCTGGCGCGAATGGATGAGCAAGGAGCTGTGGCGCCAGGGCAGTCACTGGCAGTTGTTGCGCAGCCACGGGCCGAGCCTGCGCCTGCTGCGCTTCCCCGCGCTGTCCATTGGCACCTGGGGCATGGATTTGCTGGCACTGATCGCCCTGCTTCAGGGCCAGGCGCGCCTGGGGCTGATGCTGTTGTTCATCAGCACATTGCCGGCCTTGGTGCTGAGCCTGCGCCAGAGCCAACGCGACCCGCGCCTGGCCTTGCAACTGTGGACCTTGCACGGGGTGCGCCTGCACCTGACCGGTGCCGCGCTGCTGCTCAATCTTTTCCAACGGAACGTCAGGAGACCTGCCCGTGGCTGAATATCTGTATTGGTCTTGCCTGTTGCTACCGGTGTACGCCTACCTCGGCTACCCCGTGCTGTTGACCTTGCTCACTCCGCTGTTTCCGGTACGCCGCTACATCACGGCAGTGCCCATGGACGTCAGCATCATCATTGCTGCCCATAACGAGGCGCGGCACATCGAGGCGAAATTGCGCACGCTGCTGGCCCAGGATTACCCGGCGCGCTCGCTGCAAATCATCCTTGCCAGTGACGGTTCCACGGACGACACGGTGGCCTGCGCGCGCAACGTCATCGACCCGCGAATTACCGTGCTCGACCTGCCACGCCAGGGCAAGGCGGCCGCCCTCAATACCGGCGTGGCCCACAGCAGCGGCGAGATCCTGGTGTTCACCGATGCCGACAATCAATGGTTTCCCGACACCCTCGGCCATCTGCTGGCACCGCTAGGGGATCCTGAGGTTGGCGCCTGTGCCGGCCATATGGAGATTCCCGTGCCGGGCAAGGGCCTGAGCCTGGGCGATAGCCTGTATCGGCACTACGAAGGCTGGTTGCGGCGGGTGGAGAGCCGCACCGATTGCATGGTTTCGGCCGACGGTGCCCTGTTGGCGCTGCGCCGGGTTTTGTTCCAACCGATACCGGCGCAAGTCAACGATGATTTTTTCCTCAGCACCTGCGCGCCGGCCGCCGGCAAATCCATCGTCTATGTGCCCCGGGCCCGGGTGACCGACCAGGGCGTGGACGAAGCCGACAAGCAGTTTCGCCGGCGCCAGCGGGTCACCGTGGGCGGGTTGCAGAGCCTGGCCCAGCGCCGGGAGCTACTTAACCCGCTGCGTCACGGTCTCTACGCCATCGGGTTGATCAGCCACAAATTGATCCGCCGCCTCGCGCCAGTGTTGCTCTTGCCGCTGTTGCTGAGCAACGCCTGGCTGTGGGACGACCATCCGTTCTATCGCCTGAGCCTGGTGGCGCAGTTGCTCGGCTACGCCATGGCACTGATCGGCTTGATGGACGCCGGCCACCGGTTGCCCCGGCCCTTTCGCCTGGCGGCGTTCGTGCTGGTGACGCTGGCGGGCATGAGCATCGGGCTCTGGCAGTTCCTGCGGGGCCAGCGCTACAGCCAATGGAACCCCGAGCAGAATCGCTAAGGAGAAGGGCCGATGTCGATCAAACACGTCTTCAAGCGCACCGGCGGCTGGCTGTACCTGAACACGTCCCTGGGCCGCCACCCACTGCGTGGCGCCGGCGTGATCCTGATGCTGCATCGCGTGTTGAACAACGACCGCGCCGCCGAATTGCCCCATCGCAACGAGTTGTGCGTGGGGCCCGATGCGTTTGAACATTTGCTGATCTGGCTGCAACGGCATTTCGAATGTGTGCCGCTGATGAGCTTGCTGCTGGCCGACCCTGAGAGTGTCCCGAATCGCCCACGGGTGGCCCTGACCTTCGACGACGGCTGGCGCGACAACGCCATGAATGCCTTTCCGTTGCTGCGCCAATACCAGGTGCCGGCGAGTATTTTCCTGTCCACCGACTTCGTCGGCAGTCGCCAGCACTTCTGGTGGGAAAGCATCGGCGAAACCCTGTGGGGCAGCCACGGACAGGTGGCACGGCAGTCGCTGATCGAGCAGTTGCATCACGTCGGGCGGCCGTTGCCGGTGCTGCTCGACGATATCGACGATGAGCGCCGCAGCCTGGCGCTGCTGCATTATCTGCAAAGCCTCAAGACCCTCGATCCACGCACCTTGAGCGACCTCACGCAGGCCTGCCCGCACGGCTCGCAACCCCAGGCCCTGGACTGGCCCCAGGTGCGCCTGCTCGAAGATTCCGGCCTGGTCCGCTTCGGCCCCCATGGCGCCAGCCACGCGATCCTGACCGGGCTGGACGACCAGCGCCTGCATGAAGAACTGACCCGCAGCTGGACAGCCCTGGAAAACGGCTGCGCCCAACCCTTGCCGGTGTATTGCTATCCCAATGGGGATAACGATACCCGCGTGCGCCAACAGGTGGCGGCCCACGGTTTTGCCTTCGCCCTGGGCACCGAGGCCGGGCTGTATCGCAACGATGGCGACCCTTTGAACCTGCCGCGTTTCGGCGTCAGCCAGCGCAACGCCTGCCACCCTGAATTGTTGGCCTGGCGCATTCGCCAAGGAGCCCGTTCATGAATCGCGCACATTACATCAGGCTTTTGGTGTTGAGCATGGGCACAAGCCTGGCGATGATCGGCCTGCGCCTGCTGCGCAACGTGTTGCTGGCACGGATCCTGGGGCCCAGTGAACGCGGGCTGTTGGCGCTACTGAGCACCCTGCCGGACCTGATCAGCGCCACCACCAGCGGGGGCCTGAATTCCGCCGTGGGGTATCAGGCGGCGCAGCATCGCTCGATGAGCCTGTTGCTCAGCCATGTGCTGGTCTTCGGCTGCCTGCTGGCGGGGTTGCTGACGCTGCTGGTGGTGGCGCTGGTGCGCGGGTTCGGCGCCGAACTGGACATCACCCTGCAGCTGGGACTGCTGGCCTGGCTGCTGTTGCTGGCCGTGCCGCTGGCGGTACTCAAGAGCGGCCTGCTGACGCTGCACAACGCCTCCGGCGGCGTCGGTGTGTTCAATGCCTTGCGGCTGATGGAATCCCTGGTCCCGCTGTTGCTGTTCGTGGCGCTGTTCTGGATGTGGAAAGACACGGCGCTGGAAGCGGCGCTGATCAGCTGGCTGGCGGGCCTGAGCCTGGTCGTACTGGCGGGCTGGATGTGGTTGCGCCGAGATCATGCGTTCACGCTGCGCTGGGATCGCACCGGCCAGAACGAACTGCTGCGTTACGGTGTCCGCAGTCATCCGGACCTGTTGTTCCAGCAACTGATGATGCGCTCGGATTACCTGTTCATCGGTGCACTGCTGGGCAGCACGGCGCTGGGGCACTACGCCATGGCCAGCGCCGCGGCTGAACTGCTGCATATCGTGCCGGAAGCGGTCACCACGCCACTGATGAAACGCCTGCTGCAGCAAGACACAGACATGAAGCGCCTGACCCCGCTGGCCTTGCGCCTGACCGCCACGGCCATGCTCGCCGCCTGCCTGGGCATGGTACTGGTCGGCGAATGGCTGATCGTCACCATGTTCGGCATCGCCTATCAACCGGCGTACCCGGCCCTGCTGGCGCTGCTGCCTGGGGTGTTCGGGTTGTGCTACGCGAGCATCCTGCGCCTGGACCTGCTGGGCAAGGGCCGCCCCGGTAGCGTTTCGTTATTGATGGGCGTGGGGGCGCTATTGAACCTGGCGCTGAACCTGATCCTGATTCCGAGCTACGGCATCGTCGGCGCCGCCGCCGCTTCGTCCATCGCCTACTTGGGTGTGACCGTTGCCATGCTGGTGATGTATTGCCGCCTGAGCGGCGTGGCGCCGTGGCAGACGCTGATTATCCTGCCCAGTGATTTGTTGCCGATGCGTCAGATGCTGCTGGGGAAATCCGCGTGAGCACCGTGGCCAGCAAAACCGCCATCGCGAGCAAGCTCGCTCCCACAGGGTCCGGTATGTGCAAGCACCACAAATCCCTTGTGGGAGCGGGCTTGCTCGCGAAGGCGGTGGGGCAGCTTGCGATGATGTTGAAAGTGACGGCCTCTTCGCGAGCAAGCCCGCTCCCACAAAAACCTGGCGCCGAGCACAATTTTCATGACCACCACAAATCAACTGTGGGAGCGAGCCTGCTCGCGATGAGGCCAGTGCGGCGCATGCTCAAAATGAGCGGTTGCCTGTGTTTCCTGCTTTTGGCCACTTCGGCCCAAGCCGCGTCCATGCAGTGGACCGGTATCCGTGACGGCAGCCTGTACCTGCAAACCGACCGTCCGGATGCTGTCACCGTACGCTGGGTGCCCGCCTGGCAGGCCGATGCCAATGCCGAACACGTGTATCTGCTCGACGGCCACGGGCGGTTGGCGGGCGAACGCCTGGTCAAGGCCGACCAGGTGCGCGGAGAGCAACAATGGCCCTTGCTGCCCGGCGCCGCCAGTTATCGGTTGGAGATTCCCGGCTACAGTTTCCGGCGCTATAGCGTCGAACACGACGCCCGCACCCGTGCCCTGTTTGCTCCGGCCAAGGTGCATTTCAGTGCTGAAGCCCACGATGGCGACGAGCTGTATTTCAAAGTGGCGGCTGGCGAACAGGCGGTGCTGGCGGGCAAGTTCCACGGCGGCGCGCGGGCATTGCAAGCCCGGCGCGTCGCCGATGGCAAACAGCTGCAACTGAACCTCAAGCCGTACCGCGCCTATTGGCAGTTCGACCAAGTGGCCCTGCCGGTGACGGATGTTGAACAAGTCTGGCGCCTGCATGTACAGGGCAATGGCAAGCTGGCGTTCTGGCTGGACGGCACGGCCAACCTGTTCGCCCAAGACCCGGCGCACTTGCAACCGGTGCGCCAGGATCCGGGGCAGACCCACCTGACGCTCCACGACGAGGCGCTCGGCACGACCCCGAAACTGGGCATATACCTGCCCTACGAATTACTGCCGCCCTCCAGCTACGCGATGCTCGATGCGCTCAAACCCCAGGCGGCAAGCCTCTACAGTTTTGTCGATGTCATGGCGGCCAAGGTCAATCATGAAGACGCCTTCCGACGTTTGTATCAGGGCCGCTTCGGCATCAGCCAGGACATCACCCTGCTGGCCGCTACCCAGCGCCGGGCGGATCTGCAGGCCGACCGGACCAGTCTCAGCGGTTTGCAAGCCTGGCTCATGTCGACCCGGGCTTCGGGCGGCAACGGTATCCATTACCTCAGTTTTGCCGATGAGCCAAACCTGAACTACCCAGACTTCGCCAGTTTCCAGCAACTGTTCCAGAGCATGGCGGCCCAGGTCCGCGCCGATCCTGCCAACGCACGCGCCGGTGTCCGCATCGCCATACCCGCCAGTTCCCGGTTCACCAACGGCCCCTTCACCGACAATGCGGCTGACAAGCGCGGGATCGACTGGGCACGGCGCCTGCTCGCGACGTCCGACGACCAGATCGACGCCTTGGCCTGGCACGAATGGATGATCCGCGACCTGCTGGCGACCCGGGTCTACCGCGACAGCGTCCGTCAGGCCGCCAACCTGGTGGGGCTGGACAGCCAGGGCCGGCCCCGCAAGGCGTTGCTGTTGGACCAGACCAACATGTCCAGCGGCTCGAGCCTCAGCCCTTACGACCAGGAAACCCACTACGCCGCCTTGTGGTGGACATCGGTGGCAATCAACGCCTCCGCGGATGGTTGGCTCGACATGCTCAACTGGTTCATGCTCGCCGACGAACCCGAATACCCCAAAGGCATGGTGCGGGTGCTGGACAATCAGCGCTTCGAGCTCAAGCCCGTGGGCCTGGCCCAGCAGTTCATCCAACAGCACTGGCTCGACCAGGTGCTGCGCCTGGACAACGACGCGTTTGAAGTCGACGTACTGGCCATGGCCACCGGAAAACAACGCAATCTGCTGGGCGTGAACAAAAGCACGCGAGCCCATCAGGTCAGCCTCGACGGCACGGCCTGCCCTCAACCTGGCATGACCTTGATGTATTTCGGCCCGGACAACCGCAGCCACAGCGCTGTGCTTGATTGCAAGGCCGGCCAGGTCGGGTTCCTCCTGCCAGGGGAAACCGTGTTCGCCCTCAGTTGGACAGCTCCCCTTCCCCCCAACCCTGCCACCCGTCAGGAGGCACCATGAACGCTCTGCAAACATTGCGAGATCGCATCCAGAAAAAAGGTCTGCGCGCCGTTCTAAAGCAGCTGTGCAGACGCTACGTATTTGCCCACACCCGACTGGTGTGGCTGGAGCATGACATACGGACCCCGCTCCCCCCCCATAACCTCAAGCCCTACCCACCGATGCGCCTGGAGTTCATCACGGTCAGCAATGCCGATGCGTTTGCCCGACACTTCGGCGACCGCGTCGAAACCATGCGCGAATTGGCGGCCGAAGGCTACACCGGCTTGATGTATCTGGATGATCAGGGCGACAGCGTGGGCTTCGCCTGGGCCAGTACACGGGACTATTTCGACCGCCATTTCTACCGCTGCAACTTTCCGATCAAGCCTGGCGAGTACTTTCAGTTCGGTGGCGAGGCGATTCGTCAATACTGGGGTACCAGTATCTCGGCGGACATGCAGTTGGAGGTGTGGAAAGTCATGGCGGACCAGGGTTGCAGCACGATGGTCGATGTCTGCGATCTGCAAAACATCCAGGCGATCAAGATGCACATCCGCATGGGCTTCCAGGAGCGCGGGCAGATCACCCACCTCTACCGTTTGTTCGGTCTTTGGCGATTCCTGCGCAATACGTCTTACGCCGGCACGGCACTGGACGCGTTCCGTAAACCGGCGCAGCCGGCTGCCTCGACGTCGGCGGCCTGATCCCCATGGCGATCCGGTTCCAATGGTGTCGCTCCCTGGGCGCAGCGGATTTTCCTGTATCAGCTTATGAACAGCTGCTGACCCAGGTGGCCGACGCAACACCGTTCAACAGCCTGGCCTGGCTGCAAGCGGCGGAATTCGCCCTGTTGCCCGAGCAGCAGTTGCATGTACTGCTGGGCTGGCAAGACCAGGCCTTGTGCCTTTGCCTGCCTCTGATATCAGGACGTGAACGTATCGGCGGGCTTCGGTTCCGAGTGTTGCATCACTTGGGTTTTCCAATGACCGACCGCATCGCCCTGCTGGCGCGCCTGGACGCCGAAGACATGGGTCAGGCGCTGATGCAGATCCGTCAGCACTTGCCTCACGCGTTGCTGCAATTGAATGAAGTGATCGAGCCGATCGGTGAGCAAAGCGTCCTCAGCGCCTGGATGGCGCTGAGTTCAACCGGAGAACGGCGGCTCAGTTGCCGGGTTCCGGTGCATTTGATCAATGACAGTGACCGTCAAGAGATATCCGGCGATCCACGTTACAAATTGCGCCGGGCGCGCAAGCGGATCGCCGCCTGTGGCGCCGAGATCCGCCGGGTGACACCCGATGCCATCAGCATGGGGCAATTGCTGCGGACCCTCGCCGATGTCGAGGCGGTCAGCTGGAAAGGCGAAGAAGGTGTCGGCATTTTCGCCGACCCCAGGCGCCACCAATGGATGAACCACGCCTTCACCGCCCTCGCCGCCCAAGGCCTGGTGCGGGTGGTGCTGCTGGAGCTGAACGGCGAGTGCATCAGCTATCGCCTCGGCCTGCTGGACCAGGGCCGGCTGTACGATTACAACCTGGCGTTCCTGCCGCAGCATGCCGACCTGGGCAGCGGCCGGGTATTGCTTGAAGAGTGGATCCGCTGGGGGCTGGACGAAAACTGGCGCTGGATCGATGCGTCGCGGGTCAGTCTCAATAACTCCAATCATCAATTGCACGAGCGCATGACCGGCCTGCTGGAACACTGGCGTTGGAGTTTTTATTCCTGGCAGCCTGATGGTTTGCTCCTGGGTTTCGCCTTGCGGCTTTGGAAGAGCCTGAAACCATGGCTTGGCCAGCGCAAGACGAAACTAACCGCGGCGACGTCATCGTCTTCCTTCAAGCCCCAGGAGAACACCCATGCCTCGCCGAGCGATCATCAACGCTGACGACTTCGGGCTCAGCCTCAGCGCAAACGCATTGATCCTGCGGGCCTTCGAGACCGGCGTGATCAGTTCCGCCTCGGCCATGGCCAACATGCCGGGTTTCGAGCAAGCCTGTGAATTGGCCCGGCAACCACTGCTCAACGGCCACGTCGGCCTGCACTTCAATCTCAGCCACGGCCCGTCGCTGGGCCAGGCAATCGCATCGCGCCGGCTTTTTTGCGACGCCAATGGCCAGTTCGACCTGAACCTGTCGCGGTATTGCCTGCGCCTGGGTACGAAGGACCTGGCGGCGGTGGAAGACGAGCTCCACGCGCAATGGCAACATTGTCTGGATCATGGCCTGAGCCCCAGCCACCTCGACTCTCATCAACACGTGCACAATATCTGGCCCATCGGCGAACTGGTGGCCCGCTTCGCCGCCCGGCAAGGCGTGCCCATGCGCCTGGCGCGCAACCTGGGGGTGAACTTGAACCTGCCCAAGCGCATTTTCAAGACCCTGCTCAACTGGCGCTTGCGCAGCCTGTGCGGGGCGACAGCGGATTACGTCTGCACGCCAGCCGACCTGGACCACGCCGCGCCGCCAGAACACGGCTCGCTCGAGGTCATCGTTCATCCGCTGCAATTGGACGGGGATTTTGGCGATGCCAGCCTGATGCCAGGAGACTCGTTGACCCACGTACTGCACAAGCGCCTGGCGGGCGTGCCCAAGGTCGCGCATGACCGGACCACCCAGGTGTTGAAGCTGGTTGAGCGTGGGGACAGGCACTGACAGGGACGCGTATACCTGTGGCGAGGGAGCTTGCTCCCGCTGGGTCGCGTAGCGGCCCCTCAGGCTTCAATGGTGACTTGTCGGGGACTGCTTCGCAGTCCAGCGGGAGCAAGCTCCCTCGCCACAAGTCATCATTGTTTCAACTACCGAAGCTCAGCCGCGCCAGCGAGGCACGCCGGTCGATGGCCTCACGCAACCGGCGCTTCTGCGCCTCCCAGACATTGGCATCCACCCGGGGTGAACGCATCAGCGCCAACATCGCTTCCTTGGCGTTGAGGTATTCGGCCCACGCATCCCGCGCCTTGAGACTGCGCCGCTCTTCCTCGCTCATGTCCATGCGCCGCAGGGCCAGGGCACATTCGTCCTGGATCAACGGGCCGAGGGTCGCCTGGATCTTGTGGGGTGCCTTGAAACACGCCGTACCGGCGACGATCTCCCGCGCCCGGTCCAGGCCCCATTCCAACGCCTGGGCCAGTGGTTCATGCAAGGTGCGGTCGTAGAACTCTTCGACCCAAACAGATCCATTCGGACGATAAACACAGACGAAGACTTGCGTCATGCCCTGCTGATTGATTCTTGCTTGAACCTCGACCTGGGTACCGTCCTCCAGGATCTCTTCGTGGTTGCGCGCCGGCAACCGGCTGTTTACCCAAAGCCAATACTGTGCGCTTCTACGTCGCATCGCGTTGCCCTCCCCCTAAGGAATAGGGAGTAAGACACAGGGTTTGGGGATTTTCCAGCGCCGACAAGCGCGCTTCAGACGAATGACAGCCCGAAATCCCTGCGTCGATTTCGGAGAATCTGCTACAAGGCATCTTCGGTTTCGAGTAGCGAATGGCATCGATGTCTTCACTCTTACTTTCTGGCCTGAAACGCCGCTGGTTGGCCTGGCTGTGCATGAGCGCATTGGTGATCGGCCTGCCGGTGGGCTGCGGGGTGTTGCAGCACAAGGAACGAGAACTGGTCTTTCGCATCGAGCCGGGGACGGCGAGCTGGTTCAGTGGGTTGCCCAGCGGTGTGCAGGAGTTCGACCTCAAGCCCAAAAGCTTCAAGGCCGGGGAAAATATCCACGGCTGGTGGTGGCCGGCCGAACGCAAGAACGCGCCGGCCATTTTGTATTTGCACGGCGTACGCTGGAATTTGACTGGCCAATTGTTTCGTATCCAACAACTGCGGGCGCTGGGCTATTCGGTACTGGCCATCGACTACCGAGGCTTTGGCAAAAGCCATGGGGAGCTGCCGTCGGAGGCCAGCGTCTATGAGGATGCACGCATCGCCTGGGAGCGTCTCGAAGTCTTGCAACCGGACCCAAGCCTGCGGCTGATCTATGGCCATTCCCTGGGAGGCGCCGTCGCGGTGGACCTCGCTGCGCAACTCGGCCAGCAGGTGGCGAAGGATGGCAAAGCCCGGGTCCGGGGCCTGGTCATCGAATCCACCTTTACTTCGCTGGGGGATGTCGCCACCGCGATGGCGAATACGTCCCTGCCGGTGCGTTGGTTGCTGTCGCAGAAGTTCGACTCCATCGACAAGATCGGCGAGATCAACATGCCGCTGCTGATTGTCCATGGCGCCGCCGACCGCTACGTGCCGCCACGGTTCAGCGAACAACTGTTCAACGCTGCCCGGGAACCCAAGCGCCTGCTGCTGGTGCCTGGGGCGACGCATAACAACAGCATGAGCCTGGCGGGCAAAAACTACCGGCAGGCCTTGGATGTACTGATGAAAAGCTCGCCATCGCCTGTGGCCGGAAACACCCCCGCTGCCCCGGCCAAAGCGGGTTGAGCCACTGAATCCCCATGCCTCCTGTGGGAAGCGGTGGGTCAGTTAGTAGCGATGTTGGCTGTGCCGCCGCCATCGCGAGCAGGCTCGACCCCACCGTTTGTCCGAGGGGTTCGCAAATATTGCATACACCAAAAACCCTGTGGGAGCGGGCTTGCTCGCGAAAGCGGTGGGTCAGTTGGTAAAGATATTGACTGTACCGCCATCTTCGCGAGCAAGCCCGCTCCCACAGGGTTCCGAGGCGTTCAAGAAATCGGCGTCCGCCGCTGATTCCCTTGTGGGAGCGAGCCTGCTCGCGATGGCGGTGGGTCAGGCGACGATGAGCCGTCAGGATCCCGCGCCGAACCGGTCACGGCTGTTGGTCAGGTGCAGCCACATGGCGGCGCGGGCGGCGTCCGGGTCCTGGCGCTTGATGGCGTTGAAGATCGCCTCATGCTCAAGGCTGGCAAACTGCGCCAGCTTGCTCAGGTCCGCCTGGCCGCGCTCGGCCACGTTCACACGGGTCCTGGGAATCATCGCGTTGCCCAGGTGCTGCATGATCTCGACAAAACAGGCGTTGTCCGTCGCTTCGGCGATGAGCAGATGGAAACGCCGGTCAGCTTCGACACAGCTGTCGTTGTTGTTGGACAACCGCTGGTAATCCTCCAACGCCTGGCGCATCCGCTGCAGTTGATGTTCGCTGCGACGCTGGGCCGCCAAGGCGACGGCCTGGGTTTCCAGGCCCAGGCGCAGTTCCAGCATCGCCCGCACCCCCGCAGCGGTGTCGACATTCAGCCGCAGCCCCTGCTCGCCGGTTTGCGCCAGCACAAAGGTGCCGATGCCGTGGCGGGTCTCCACCAGCCCCGAGGCCTGCAATTTGGAAATCGCCTCGCGCACCACCGTACGACTGACGCCATGGGCCTGCACGATGGCACCTTCCGACGGCAACTTCTCGCCCGGTTTCAACTGCCCCAGCAGGATGCTCTGGCTCAGCTTCGCCACCAGGTCATGGGCCAGGTTGTGGGTGCGCTTGCGCAGGGGGGCGTGGGTGTCTGGCGGCATGAACCGTTGTTCCTTGATACGGGCAGGCTGATCGTCGGATGAAACCTCGTCGCGCCCTGAACTTGTATGACAAGCTAGATCATCGCAGCCTACACAAGGTTGCGCCAGTACAAACGCAACCCTGCCTGAATTTTTTATTTTTTTACCAACCCCCGTGAACAAAGGAGCCCAGAGAGATTTTCAAGTGATCGCAATCAAAAAGCGACAAAGCTCACTTGTAAGACAAAAAAATCAAGTTGTATGATGTCTATCAACATCGCCCCGTCGCGATGCCCCATAAAAACAACGAGTGGGAAAGACATGCAGATTCAAGAAGCCACCAAAGCCCCGATCATTACCAGCATGCAGGTCGTACCCGTGGCCGGCCACGACGGCATGCTGCTGAACCTCAGCGGCGCCCACGGTCCGTTCTTCACCCGCAACATCGTCATTCTCAAGGACAACGCCGGCCACACCGGCGTGGGCGAAGTGCCCGGCGGCGAGCGTATTCGCCAGACCCTCGAAGACGCCCGTTCGCTGGTGGTCGGCAGCCCTATCGGCACGTACCAGAAGATCCTCAACACCGTGCGCCATGCCTTCGCCGACCGCGATGCCGGCGGCCGTGGCCTGCAGACCTTCGACCTGCGCATCACCATCCACGCGGTTACCGGCCTGGAAGCGGCCTTGCTGGACCTGCTCGGCCAACACCTGGACGTACCGGTCGCGGCCCTGCTCGGCGAAGGCCAGCAGCGTGATGAAGTGAAGATGCTCGGCTATCTGTTTTACGTCGGTGATCGCCAGCAGACCGACCTGGCCTATCGCAGCGAGCCGGATGCCGACAATGACTGGTTCCGCGTTCGCCACGAAAAAGCCCTGGACGCCGACGCCGTGGTGCGCCTGGCCGAAGCGGCCCAGGCTCGTTATGGCTTCCAGGACTTCAAGCTCAAGGGCGGCGTGCTCCAAGGCGACGCAGAAATCGAGGCAGTCACGGCCCTGGCCGAGCGCTTTCCACAGGCGCGCATCACCCTGGACCCGAACGGCGCCTGGTCACTCAAGGAGGCGATCCGTTTGTGCCGCGACCAGCACAAAGTGCTGGCCTATGCCGAAGACCCTTGCGGTGCCGAGAACGGCTATTCCGGGCGCGAGGTCATGGCTGAATTCCGCCGCGCCACGGGCCTGAAGACCGCCACCAACATGATCGCCACCGATTGGCGCGAAATGGGTCACGCCATCACCTTGCAGTCCGTGGACATTCCCCTGGCCGACCCGCATTTCTGGACGATGCAGGGCTCCGTGCGCGTGGCGCAGATGTGCAATGAGTGGGGCCTGACCTGGGGCTCGCATTCCAACAACCACTTCGATATTTCCCTGGCGATGTTCACGCATGTGGCCGCCGCGGCACCGGGCGACATCACGGCCATCGACACTCACTGGATCTGGCAGGACGGCCAGCGGTTGACCAAGGCGCCGCTGCAGATCCAGGGCGGTTGCGTGCAAGTGCCGAAAAAACCGGGGCTGGGGATCGAGTTGGACACCGACCAGCTGGCCAAGGCCCATGAACTGTACAAAGGCATGGGCCTAGGCGCGCGGGACGATGCGGTGGCGATGCAGTTCCTGATTCCGGGCTGGACGTTCAACAACAAGCAACCGTGCCTGGTTCGCTGAGTCGATGGTGCCCATGAGCTTGAAATGATTCCTTGTGGGAGCGAGCCTGCTCGCGATGATGGCAGCACATCCAACATCGCCTTCTCAGGCAGACCGCATCGCGAGCAGGCTCGCTCCCACAGGAGATTGTGTGATCAACCCTCCGGCCGCAGGATCAACACCGCCAACGGCGGCAGGTTGAGCTCCAGCGACAAGGCCTGGCCATGGCTGGGCACTTCTTCGGTGGAGGCTCCGCCGCCGTTGCCGTAGTTGGAACCGGCGTAGGTGTCGGCATCGCTGTTGAGCAATTCGACCCAACGCCCGCCGAACGGCACGCCGACCCGGTAGGCCTCGCGTGGCACCGGGGTGAAGTTGGCGACCACCAGCACCGGCCGGCCATCCTTGCTCCAGCGCAGCCAGGCGTAGACGCTGTTGAGGGCATCGTCACCGATCAGCCATTGGAAACCCTGGGGCGCGTCATCCTGGTCATGCAGCGCCGGTTCTTCACGGTACAGCCGGTTCAGATCGCTCACCAACTTCTGCACGCCCCGGTGCTCCGGGTATTGCAGCAGGTACCAATCCAACTGCTGGTCGTGGTTCCACTCGCGCCATTGGCCGAACTCACAGCCCATGAACAACAATTTCTTGCCGGGATGGCCCCACATGAAGCTCAGGTAGGCCCTGAGGTTGGCGAACTTCTGCCAGCGGTCACCGGGCATCTTGTCGATCAGCGAGCGTTTGCCATGGACCACTTCGTCGTGGGAAATCGGCAGCACGAAACGCTCGGACCAGGCATACACCAGGCCAAAGCTCAGTTCGTTGTGGTGATGGGCGCGGTACACCGGGTCTTGCTGGATGTAGTGCAGCGAATCGTGCATCCAGCCCATGTTCCACTTGTAGGCGAAACCCAGGCCGCCCTGCTGGGTGCTCTGGCTGACGCCCGGCCACGCGGTGGACTCTTCGGCGATGACCAGCGCCCCGGGGGTTTCCAGCGCCACCACGTCGTTGAGGTGCCGCAGGAAATCGATGGCTTCGAGATTTTCCCGCCCGCCGTGACGGTTGGGCACCCACTCACCGGCCTTGCGCGAATAGTCGCGGTACAACATCGAGGCCACGGCATCCACCCGCAGGCCATCGACGTGAAAATGCTTGAGCCAGTGCAACGCCGACGCCAGCATGAAGCCGTGCACTTCGGTGCGGCCCAGGTTGTAGATCAGCGTGTCCCAATCCTGGTGGAAGCCTTCCAGCGGGTTGCCGTATTCGTACAGAGCGGTGCCGTCGAACTGGGCCAGGCCGTGGGTATCGGTGGGGAAATGCGCCGGCACCCAGTCGAGAATGACGCCGATATTGGCCTGGTGGCAGGCGTTGACGAACGCGGCGAAATCGTCCGGCGAACCGAAGCGTGCCGTCGGCGCGAACTGTGACAACGGCTGATAGCCCCAAGAGCCGCCGAACGGGTGCTCCATGATTGGCATCAGCTCGATGTGGGTGAAGCCCAGGTCCTTGACATACGGAATCAACCGCTCGGCCATTTCATGCCAGTTGTATTGCCGGGCCACCTCCCCCGCCTCGTCGATTTCGCACTGCCAGGAGCCGGCGTGCAATTCATAGATCGACAACGGCGCGCCCGGTAGCTGGCGTTCGCGACGGCTTTGCATCCACTCATCGTCGTGCCATTCGATGTTCAGCGGCGAGGCGACCTTGGAAGCGGTGTCCGGCGGCATCTGCGTGGCCAGCGCCACCGGGTCGGCCTTGAGGGGCAGGATGCCGTGGGCGCCGAGGATTTCATATTTGTAGCCTTCGCCAGCACCGAGCCTCGGGATAAAGATCTCCCACACGCCGGATGGATAACGGATGCGCATCGGATGCCGCCGTCCGTCCCAGACGTTGAAGTCCCCCACCACCGACACCCGTCGCGCGTTCGGCGCCCAGACCGCGAAGCGCACGCCGTCGACGCCATCGACGGTCTTCAACTGCGCCCCCAGGCAGGCGCTGAGATCACGATGGTTACCTTCGGCGAACAGGTAAAGGTCCATCTCCCCCAGCAACGGGCCGAAGCTGTAGGGGTCTTCGGCAACCTGCTCGCCGCCAGCCCAACGGGTGCGCAGCAAGTACGCCTGGGCGCGAGGGAAATGGCCGACGAACAGCCCCGGGGTTTCGGTGACTTGCAGCTCACCCAGTTCTTCGCCGCTGTCCCGGGCCAACACATGTACGCTCAGGGCACCGGGCAGGTAGGCACGGATGAACTGGCCGCCGGCGCCGTCGCCATGGGGCCCAAGGATGGAAAACGGGTCGTGATGTTCGGCACGCACCAGCGCGTCGATGTCATGGGGCGCCGGCAACAAGGACTCCTTGGCCTGCCCCTGGGGTTCTTTATTCGAGACACTCATGATTCTCTCCACTAAATCGGTCCGGCTACGTCGGAAAAGGGTTGCAGCCCCTTCAACAACCCGACCAGGCCGTGCAGCGGCACGGGCAGCCAGGTGGGGCGATTCTCGGCTTCATAGGCCACTTCATAGGCCGCCTTCTCCAGGCCGAACAACGCCAGCGCGGCGTCTTCGCCTTCAGCATCCTTCCACTCATGGGCAAGACTAGCTGCCGCCAGCCGATATGCCTCGACAAATGCCTGGCGAGCCTCTTTCAAATAACGCTCGGCGACCCGTTGCCGCGCCGCATCGGCATCGGCCGTGCTGTCGACGGTGTGCAGGTGAATCGCCATGGCCGCCGCATAATCGAAGGAACGCAACACGCCACTGACATCCTTGTACGGGCTGTGCTTGCCCCGTCGCTCATGCAATGGCCGCGCCGGCTCACCTTCGAAGTCGATCAGGTAAGCATCGCCCTTGATCACCAGGACTTGGCCCAGGTGCAGGTCGCCATGGACGCGAATGCGCAAGCCACCGGCTGCCTTGCCGGCCAGTTCCTGGACATGGGCCAGGACGGTTTTCTTGTGCTCCAGCAAGCGTGCGACCATGGCCTGGTCGGCGGGGTTCAATTGGCCTTGGTTCTGCTTGAGCAGGCGCAAGGCGTTTTCCACCTGGGCGGCCACGTCCTTGCCGATGGACTGTGCTTCCTTGGCGTTGGTGGTTTGCGGTGTAAAGTCCGGGTCGTCGGTGGCCTGGGCCAATACCTGGTGCATTTCCCCCAGGCGTTGGCCGAGCATGCCGGCGAAATCCTTCAGCTCGCCCAAGGCGTTGTAATGCTGCTCCTGCTCGGACACCGCGTCCGCCAGCTCATCGCGCAAGGCGCGTTCGAGGTTGTTCTGGGTCCATTCCCAGGCGTCGCCCTGGTTGCTCAGGTAGCCTTGGGCGATCATCAGCAACGCATCTTCGCCTTGGGCGTCGCGGCGAATCACCGAACCCAGCAGCGGTGAAATATTGCTGAAGCCGGCAGCGGTCAGGTAGGCACTCATTTCCAGTTCCGGGTGCACACCCGAGGCGACCTTGCGGATCAGCTTGAGGACGAGGCTGCCCCCCACCACCACCGAACTGTTGGATTGTTCGGCGGACAGGTAGCGCACCTCCGGCTCGTCTCCCAGGTTCAACGCGGCCAGGCCTTCGGTCGGCTCGAAACGCAACTCACCTTCGGCGAACGGCAGCACCGTGGCGGCCTGCATGCTGTGCAGTACGGCGCGCACGAAGCTTTCCAGGCTGAAGGCATCGGTGATCAAGCCCACCTGACGCACCCGACGAACCCGGGACAAAGCCAGCTGCTGCGGCAATGCCGCACCGACCTGGTCCTCGGCAAGCAGGCCGAACGGCAATTGGTAACGCAGGGTCTGGCCGCCACTGGTGACATCGATTTCACTGAGCAGCACCGGATGCTGTGGATCGCCGAAGCGCACGCCATAGACAATATCGACCTTCTCGATCGCGCTGTCCTTGCCGGCGAACCAGCGCCGGTTCTGCAACCAGGTCGGCAGGATGGTTTGCTCCAACGTGGTGCGCGATGGCGCTTCGAGCAATTCTTCCAGGCGTTTTTTCAGCACCAACGTGGTGAAGTCCGGCAGGCTCTGGGCCGGTTCCACGTGCCAGCTCGGCATTTGGTTTTCTGCCGCCAGGGCGAACCAATAGAAGCCGTACGGCGCCAGGGTCAGGAGGAAGTTCAACTGGCCGATGGGCGGGAAGGCATTGCCGCCGAGCATCTCCACCGGGACCATGCCGGCGTAGGCCGACAGGTCCAGCTCGGCGGCCTGGGCGCTGCGGGACACGTTGGCCACGCACAGGATGATTTCGTGCTTGCCGTCAGGCCCGGTGTATTCGCGGGTATAGGCCAGGATCCGGCGGTTGCTCGGCGAGAGCATCTTCAGCGTGCCCCGGCCGAAGGCCTTGGATTGCTTGCGCACCGCCAGCATGCGGCGGTTCCAGTTGAGCAGCGAGTGCGGGTCGCCGGCCTGGGTCTCGACGTTGACCGACTGGTAGCCGTACAGCGGGTCCATGATCGGCGGCAGCACCAGGCTGGCCGGGTCGGCGCGGGAGAAACCACCGTTGCGGTCGATGGACCACTGCATCGGCGTACGCACGCCATCGCGGTCGCCCAGGTAGATGTTGTCGCCCATGCCGATTTCATCGCCGTAGTACAACGTCGGCGTACCAGGCATCGACAGCAGCAGGCTGTTGAGCAACTCGACGCGACGACGATCGCGCTCCAGCAGTGGCGCCAGGCGCCGGCGAATGCCCAGATTGATACGCGCCCGACGGTCGGCCGCATAGTAATTCCACAGGTAGTCGCGCTCCTTGTCGGTGACCATCTCCAGGGTCAGCTCATCGTGGTTGCGCAGGAAAATTGCCCACTGGCAATTGGCGGGAATCTCCGGGGTCTGGCGCAAAATGTCGGTGATCGGGAAACGGTCTTCCTGGGCCAGGGCCATGTACATGCGTGGCATCAGCGGGAAGTGGAAAGCCATGTGGCATTCATCACCGTTCAGCCCTTGGGCGTCGACATCGCCGAAGTACAACTGGGTGTCTTCCGGCCATTGGTTGGCCTCGGCCAGCAACATGCGGTCGGGGTAGTTGGCGTCGATCTCGGCGCGGATCAGCTTCAGGACGTCATGGGTCTCGGGCAGGTTTTCGTTATTGGTGCCGTCGCGCTCGATCAGGTACGGGATGGCGTCCAGGCGCAGGCCGTCGATGCCCATGTCCAGCCAGTAGCGCATCACCGACAACACGGCCTTGATGACCTGCGGGTTGTCGAAATTGAGGTCGGGCTGGTGGGAGTAGAAGCGGTGCCAGAAGTACTGGCCCGCCACCGGGTCCCAGGTCCAGTTGGACTTCTCGGTGTCGAGGAAAATGATGCGCGTGCCGTCGTACTTGTGGTCGTCATCGGACCAGACGTAGAAGTCCCGCGCCTTCGAACCTTTCTTGGCTTTGCGCGCGCGCTGGAACCAGGGGTGCTGGTCGGAGGTGTGGTTGATGACGAGCTCGGTGATCACCCGCAGGTTGCGTTTGTGGGCTTCGGCAATGAACCGCCGGGCATCGGCCATGGTGCCGTAGTCGGGGCTGACGCCGCGGTATTCGGCGATGTCATAACCGTCGTCGCGCCGGGGGGAAGGATAGAACGGCAGCAGCCAGATGGTGTTGACGCCCAGGTCGGCGATGTAGTCGAGTTTTTCGATCAGGCCGGGAAAGTCTCCGATCCCGTCGTTATTGGAGTCGTAATAGGATTTAACGTGAACCTGATAAATCACCGCATCCTTGTACCAGAGCGGATCCTTGATGAAGGTGGCAGACCGGGGTTTCTTCGCCATGTGCAACTCCTGATAATTCAATAAAGCCGCGGGATACAGGCTTGTGAGGTCTTGTTATGCGGCGGGGCCTTGTTCTGTGATGAGGTCTTGTTCTGTGATGAGGTCTTTTGTGGCGAGGGAGCTTGCTCCCGCTGGGCGCGAAGCGCCCCCCCTGAAATCACGACTGCTTCGCAGCCGAGCGGGAGCAAGCTCCCTCGCCACAACAGCCCTCACTCAACATCCCACGGCATCACGCCACGCTGATCCGCCAAATCCCGAACGGCTGGTACGCCGGGTCGATCCGCATGAACTGGTACTTGCCGTACCAGGTCCAGCGATGTCCGTTCATCAGGTCCTCGCCCTGGGTCTGGGCATCGTCGGGCAGGCCCATTTCCCACAGCGGCAGTTCGAAATTGGCTTCCTGTGGGTTGTGCGGGTCGAGGCTCACCGCCACCAGGATGAAATTGCTGCCATCGGCCGTGCGCTTGCCGAAATAGAGAATGTTGTCGTTCCAGGCGTTGTAGATCTTCAGGCCCAGATGGGTATGCAGCGCCGGGTTCTGCCGGCGGATGCGGTTGAGCTGGGCAATCTCGGCAATGATGTTGCCCGGCGCGGTGAAGTCCCGGGGACGGATCTCGTACTTCTCCGAGTCGAGGTATTCCTCCTTGCCAGGTACCGGGGCCGACTCGCACAGTTCGAAGCCCGAATACATGCCCCACAGGCCTGAGCCCATGGTCGCCAGCGCCGCGCGGATCAAGAAGCCCGGGCGCCCCGACTCATGGAGGAAGGCCGGGTTGATGTCGGGTGTATTCACGAAGAAATTCGGCCGGTAGCACTCGCGCAACGGCGACTCGTTGAGCTCGCTGAAGTAGGTCGCCAGTTCGGCCTTGGTATTGCGCCAGGTGAAATAGGTGTAGCTCTGGGAATACCCGACCTTGCCCAGCCGCGCCATCATCGCCGGCGTGGTGAACGCTTCAGCCAGGAAGATCACCTCAGGGTATTGGGCCCGGACATCGGCGATCAGCCATTGCCAGAACGGCAATGGCTTGGTGTGTGGATTGTCGACCCGGAAGATCTTCACGCCTTCCTCGACCCAGCCCACCACGATGTCCCGCAGTTCTTCCCACAGGCTGGGAATCGCATCGGCCGCGTAGAAATCGACGTTGACGATGTCCTGGTATTTCTTCGGCGGGTTTTCCGCATATTTGATCGTGCCGTCCGGCCGCCAGCTGAACCAGCCGGGATGCTGCTTGAGCCAGGGGTGGTCCTGGGAACACTGGATGGCGAAGTCGAGGGCGATCTCAAGGCCGTGCTCAGCGGCCGCCACCACCAGGCGCCGGAAGTCCTCGCGACTGCCCAATTGCGGATGAATGGCCTCGTGCCCGCCCTCCTCGCTGCCGATGGCATAGGGACTGCCCGGGTCGTCGGGGCCGGCGGTGAGGGAGTTGTTCGGGCCTTTGCGGAAACTGCGGCCGATGGGGTGGATTGGCGGGAAGTACAGCACATCGAAGCCCATGTCCTGGATCACCGCCAAGCGCGAATGCACGTCGTTGAAGGTGCCGTGGCGCTGGGGATCGTCGGTGATCGAACGGGGAAACAGTTCATACCAGCTGGCAAATTCGGCCAGTTTTCGCTCCACATCCAACGGGTATTCGGGGCTGATGCTCAAGTAGGGTCGATGATCGGCCAGGGACATCAGGTCGGCACTGCGTGGGGCCAGGAACAGCGCCACCTGTTCGTTCGGCAACAGGCCGGAGAGTTCGTGGTGCAAGGCCGCCAGTTGCTCGCTCAGTTCACCGCTGCTGCGCTCGGCAGCCATGTGCACTTGATTGCGCCCTTCCTGCAACTCCAGGCTGATGGGCACCCCGGCAGCGAACTTCTTCTCCAGCTCGTAGCGAAAACTGGCGAACTGGTCGATCCAGGCCTCAATGCAGAACACATAGCGGCCTTGCTCCGGCACGGTGAACTGGCCGCGCCAGCCGTTATTGCCCAGGTCGCTCATGACCTCGCTGTTCCATACGTCATCCTGAAGCGAGCGCCAGCGGATGCGCACCGCCAGCTTGTCGTGACCGTCGGCGAACACTTTGCTGGTCACCGTCACGTCCTGCCCGGCCACGGCCTTGGCGGCGAATTGCCCGCCGTCGATCACCGGCATGGTGTTTTCAATCGCGATACGCGGCAACAACAAGGCCTGAGACAACGGCAAATGCGGGTTGTAGACCAGGTCAGACGGGTGTTCGGCAGTCATCGAGCATCGCTCCTTTTACGCCCCATGGACGCGCTTGTGGCGGTAAAGGCCCAACGGGTCCCTGAAAAAACTCACTTAAACTCCGAACCGGAACGACGGCTAAAAGTTCAGCGGGATTTGCCCCCTGGACGCATCCGGGATCAAACCCGGCGCTGGGTGG
This sequence comes from Pseudomonas sp. SWRI179, assembly GCF_014268705.1. Lineage (NCBI taxonomy): Bacteria > Pseudomonadati > Pseudomonadota > Gammaproteobacteria > Pseudomonadales > Pseudomonadaceae > Pseudomonas > Pseudomonas sp. SWRI179. Next base: position 45,277 of record NZ_JABWRA010000029.1, read on the forward strand.
TCAACAACCATAAGCACGACTCAAGCCATGTGCGTTACGGAGACCCGTCCCGATGAGTATTCCTATCCCGGCCGAAACACCCGATCCGAACATCGACAACCCCACCTTGCCCCCGCCCAGCCCTGATCCCGAGCCGATTCCCGAGGAAGACCCGCCGCTGAATCCGCAGCCGCCCAAGGGTGACCCGCCCAGCGAGAAGCCGCCGGCGCGGGTTTGATTCAAGCGTAGTAATAAAGGAACTGGATGACGAAAAAACCTGTGGGAGCGGGCTTGCTCGCGAAGGCGGCGTGACAAGCAATATCTTCATTGACTGACACACCGCCTTCGCGAGCAAGCCCGCTCCCACAGGGTTGTGTGTGTTCAGGCTGGTTCTCGTGTCACAGCTTGTCGTCCTTTTCCAGCGCCCGGACGATCATCGGCATCACACTGAAGATCGCCAGGGCCAGCACTGTGCTGAGGACTGCCGTGGCTTCCCGCCCCAGCCCAGCCGCAACGCCGATGGCGGCTGTCATCCAGAGGCCGGCCGCCGTGGTCAGGCCCTTGACGTGACTTTCGTCGCCGTCGTTGTTTTTCAGGATGGTGCCGGCGCCGAGAAAACCGATGCCGGCGACCACACCCTGTATCACCCGGCTCATGGCATCGGCCTGGGACCCGGACATCTGTGGCACCAGGACGAACAGCGCCGCCCCCAGGGCCACGAGCATGTGGGTACGCACACCGGCCGCCTTGCCCTTGTGTTCGCGCTCGAAACCCAGGATGCCGCCCAGCAGCGCGGCCATGACCAGCCGCACCGTGACCCGGGTCATCTGCTGGGCATCGGTGATGTCGGCGAATTCCGCCTGCAGGGTTATCCAGACTTCATGCCACCAGGCGTTCATGGACCGTCCTCTTTTGCGTTGGATAAACGATGGACCGCAAGCGAAGCCAGAGGTGCAGCCGACCGCTGATCAGGCGCGACGAACCCTGGCTTGGCCGAGGGACCTAACATTCATGATCCCAGAAGGAGGAACGCCATGACTGTCCGTATCGATGACAACCAGACCTGCCAATTCGAAACCCCCAACGGCACCGAACAGCGCTCCGCCAGCGAGCTGACCATCATCACCGACCCGGACAAAGCCATGTCGGTCGTGGAACTCAATGGCGACCGGGTCTACATCACCGAGGCTGAAGCCGATGCCCTGACCGTGGCCGGTGCGGTCGATGAGCGCAAGCACCTCAAGGCCACGGACAGCGGCTCGGCGATCTGAGCCCATCTACCAGAGCAATAAAATCCCAGTGGTCAGAGCAATGTAGCCCTTGTGGCGAGGGAGCTTGCTCCCGCTGGGCTGCGAAGCAGCCCCAACACATCGCGCCCGGGGTATCAGGACGACCGCGTTGCGACTCTTGGGGTCGCTTCGCAACCCAGCGGGAGCAAGCTCCCTCGCCACAAAATGTTATTCGCCCAACCACCGGTTTATCAGCCAGAAGATGTGGTTCTCCCAACTGTCCCAGCTGCGGACACATCAGTCATAAGGTGTTGTTCGCTTGTCCCCGGGTGCATCAAAGTGTCGCAGCGCCTGGGCTTCGCGGCATCTGATCCGGTTTTTATCGAAACACCTGAGTCTGTTATGCAAACAGTTCCATGGTCATAGTGCGCCGGCCAGATAGAGGCTGATGAGCGACCGACCATGAGCGATAGAATCCCCGTCCAGTTGATACAGACGTTCGAACCTGCGCCAACCAAGATCAAGGCCAGGACCACCGACGCCCTGATCCACACCCGCAGCTTCACCGGCTTGTTCCGCACCTTGCGCATCAGCGGTGCGGGGGTTCTGTTCCTGCTGTTCTTCGGCACGGTGTGGTTGAACTGGGGCGGCCGCCAGGCGGTGCTCTGGGACCTTTCCGAAAGCAAATTCCATATCTTCGGCGCGACCTTCTGGCCCCAGGATTTCATCCTGCTGTCGGCGCTGTTGATCATCGCTGCCTTCGGCCTGTTCGCGATCACCGTGTTTGCCGGTCGCGTATGGTGCGGCTACACCTGCCCACAGAGTTCCTGGACCTGGCTGTTCATGTGGTGCGAGAAAATCACCGAAGGCGAACGCAACCAGCGGATCAAGCTGCAAGCGGCGCCGTGGGGCCTGAACAAACTGTTGCGCCGCAGCGCCAAGCACACCTTGTGGTTGGCCATCAGCCTGCTCACCGGCCTGACGTTCGTGGGCTACTTCACGCCGATCCGCCCCTTGGCCGAGGAACTGCTGACCCTGCAAATGGCGGGCGTGAGCTTGTTCTGGGTGCTGTTCTTTACCGCCGCCACCTACCTCAACGCCGGCTGGCTGCGTGAGGCGGTGTGCATGCACATGTGCCCTTATGCACGTTTTCAGAGCGTGATGTTCGACAAGGACACCTTGACCATTTCCTACGACACGGCCCGCGGCGAAATCCGCGGCCCGCGCAAACGCGAGGTGAACCCGGCCAATATTGGCCTGGGCGATTGCATCGACTGCCAGATGTGCGTGCAGGTCTGCCCCACCGGCATCGACATCCGTGACGGCTTGCAGATGGAATGCATTGGCTGCGCCGCCTGCATCGATGCCTGCGACTCGATCATGGACAAGATGGGTTACGCCCGTGGCCTGATCAAATACACCTCCGAACATCAATTGCAGGGGGGCAAGACTCACCTGCTGCGCCCGCGACTGATCGGCTATACCGCCGTGCTCCTGGTGATGATCGGCGCGCTGGCCGTGGCGCTGGTGCAACGGCCCATGGTGTCACTGGACGTCAGCAAGGACCGCGGCCTGTTCCGCGAAAACAGCGCCGGCCAGATCGAGAATATCTACAGCCTGAAAATCATCAACAAGACCCAGCAGCGCCAGGACTATCAGCTGTCCCTGGTGGACGGCGACGGCTTCGTCCTGCAGGGCAAGACCCGGTTGAGCCTGGCCCCGGGGGAAATCGTCGATGTGCCGGTGTCGGTGGCGATGCAAAGCGAACGGCCCGGCAAAGGTTCCCTGGAAATGACCTTCAAGGTCGCCGACAGTGACGAGCCGGACAACAACAGCGTGGCCAAGAGCCGTTTTGTCGCACCGATGAATCGTTGAACCCGTAAGATGCCGGGCACCTGTGGGAGCGAGCCTGTGAGGGCAAGCCTGTGGGAGCAAAGCTTGCTCGCGAAGAACGATGACACGACCTTACTGTTGATTTGTGTCGCCTGTATCGCGAGCAAGCTTTGCTCCCACACGCTCGCTCCCACAGTTTAAAAAGCGCAAACCACGCGTCATTCGAGACTGGGCCCCACCATGAAACGCTACGAAAAATTCGCCGACGACATCGCTGAACTGATCCGCTCGGGCATGCTGGGGCCGGGCCAGCGCGTGCCGTCGGTGCGCTACGCCAGCCAGACCTACGGCGTCAGCCCGTCCACGGTGTTCCAGGCCTATTACCTGTTGGAGCGACGCGGCATGATCCGGGCCCGGCCGCGCTCCGGCTACTTCGTCAACACCCATGCACCGAGCCCGTTTTCCGAGCCGGCGATCAGCAGCCAAGTGCACGAGTCCACCGAAGTCGACGTCAGCGAGTTGGTGTTTTCAGTCCTGGATTCGATCAAGGACCCGAACACCGTACCGTTCGGCTCGGCATTCCCCAGCCCGACGCTGTTCCCGTTGCAACGGCTGTCCCGCTCGCTGTCCAGTGCAACACGGGACATGGACCCGCGGATGGTGGTCACGGACATGTCACCGGGCAATCCGCAACTGCGTCGCCAGATCGCCCTGCGCTACATGGTTGGCGGGCTGATGCTGCCCATGGAAGAACTGCTGGTCACCAACGGAGCCCTGGAAGCCTTGAACCTGTGCCTGCAAGCCGTGACCGAGCCCGGCGACCTGGTGGCGATCGAGGCGCCGGCGTTCTATGCCAGCCTGCAGGTCCTGGAACGGCTCAAGCTCAAGGCGGTGGAGATTCCGGTCCACCCACGCGACGGTATCGACCTGGACGTGCTGGAGCAGACACTGGAGCGTCACCCGATCAAGGCCTGCTGGTGCATGACCAGTTTCCAGAACCCCATGGGCGCAACGATGCCCGAGGAACGGAAACAGGCGCTGGTAGAGTTGTTGCGTCGTCATCAGGTGCCGCTGATCGAGGACGACGTCTACGCCGAACTCTATTACGGCCAGCAGGCCCCCAAGCCCGCCAAGGCGTTCGACACCGAAGGGCTGGTGATGCATTGCGGTTCGTTCGCCAAGAGCCTCGCGCCGGGTTATCGCATCGGCTGGGTCGCCGCCGGGCGCTACGCGCAGAAGATCGAACGGCTCAAGCTCATGACCTCGCTGTGCGCCTCGATGCCGGCCCAGGCCGCCATCGCCGACTACCTGCAACACGGTGGCTACGACCGTCACCTGCGCAAGCTGCGCTACGCCCTGGAAGAACAGCAAAACGCGATGCTCGCCGCCATCGCCCGCTATTTCCCGGCCCAGACCCGGGTCAGCCAGCCCGCGGGTGGCTACTTCCTGTGGCTGGAGCTGCCCGAGCAGATGGATTCACTGAAGCTGTTCCAGATGGCCCTGGCCCAAGGCATCAGCATCGCCCCGGGCCCGATCTTTTCACCGACCCGGCGCTTCAGGAATTGCATCCGCTTGAACTATGGCAGCCCGTGGACTGAAGCCTCGGAAAAGGCCATGGAGACGTTGGGGCGGATTATTCGGTCGTTTTGAATACGATGTCGCTCTGAAAGTTGCCTTCGCGAGCAAGCCCGCTCCCACAGTGGATCTACTGCGTACATGAAATATGTGACCGCGGGGGAACAATGTGGGAGCGGGCTTGCTCGCGAAGAGGCCAGTGCAGACAACGAAAAACCCCGAGGTCAGCGCCCGCCCCCCAAATCCACAAACGTCCCGGTCGCATACGAAGCCTTGTCCGACAGCAGCCAGATAATCGCCTCGGCCACTTCATCCGGACGCCCGCCACGGGCCATGGGAATCGCCGACTCCAGCTTGCTGACCCGATCCGGATCGCCGCTCAGGGCATGAAAGTCGGTGTAGATATAGCCGGGACGCACCGCGTTGACGCGAATGCCTTCGCCGGCCACTTCCTTGGACAGGCCGACAGTGAAGGTGTCCAGCGCGCCCTTGGAGGCCGCGTAGTCGACGTATTCTCCCGGCGAGCCCAGGCGGGCGGCCACCGACGAGACGTTGACGATGCTGCCGCCCTGCCCGCCATGTTTGGGCGACATGCGCAGCACCGCGTGCTTGGCGCACAGGATCGGCCCCAGCACGTTGGTCTTCAGTATCTTGAGGATGCGGAATTCGGACATTTCATCGAGTCGGGACTTATGGGCAACCGTACCGGCGTTATTCACCAGGGCGGTGACACGTCCCAGTTCGGCATCGACCCGATTGAACAGGCCGATGACTTCATCTTCGATGCTCACGTCGGCCCGCACGGCAATTGCCTGTGCGCCCTTGGCCCGAACCTGTTCGAGCACCTCTTGCGCGGCACTTTCATCAGACTGGTAATTGATGCAGATCCGATAGCCCGCTTCGGCAGCCAACAGCGCCGTGGCCGCCCCGATTCCGCGGCCGCCACCGGTGATGACGATGACTTTATCCACGCTTGCTTCTCCCCATTCCACGGATAGACGTGCGGCCCAAGAATAGCGTTCACGTCACGCTTTGCAAAACCGCTGCGCTTACCGGGCCAGGGCGCGCAGATCCAGGCGTCCATCCAACAGCGGCGGGCACCAGTAGTAACCACCGGTGATCGGCCGGCTCATGCGATACAGGCCATCGGTGATGCCGTCTTCCAGGCCACTCATGCGCCGCAATTGCGCCTCGAAGGCATCGAGGGAGAAACCAAACGCCAGGAACATCAGCCCAGCACGGTCGCCTTCGATCCAAGGCATGGAACGCCGGACCACGAAGGCCTCCGGGGCGAAGCTCTCCTGGGCGGTGCGCTTGACGTGAGCCGATTCCGGCGCGTCGTCGAGTTCTTCGTTGTCGCTCAGGCGCCGGCCCATGATGTTGTCGCGCTCATGGGGCTGCATCGCCGCGAAACCGTCCAGGTCGTGCTGCCACTGCTGGATCGCGGCGAAACTGCCTCCGCGCAACCCATCGGCGCCCTGGGCCAGGGCGGCAGCGATGGCCGCTTCGTCGTGAGGGTTTTCGGTGCCGTCTTCATAGCCGGTCAAATCGTGGCCGGTCATGTGGCGGAAGGTTTCGTTCATCTGCACCAGGCGCAGTGCCGGGGCCAGCGCCGCTTCGATGGCGCGACTGCGGTGCATCAGCTCGCCGCGGTCTTCACCGTGCAACCAGCACCACAGGGCATGCTGGGTCGAGGGGTTGTCCACGCCGACGCCGGCCAACGCCGGAAAAGCCCGCAGGCCATCGACCTGGGCGCCCAGCGCCTGGACCAACGATTCGCCGAAGCCAACCACGGCCCGGCCATCGAGCAGCAACAGGAGTTTGTCTAGCGCAGCCGGCAGTGCCTCGACCGATTCCAAGGCAAAAAACAAATGACGGGCCTGAGGCGGAACAGGGGTGGCGAGAATGCCGGGCTGGTAGTAACTCATGTGAACTCCTTTAGAAAGAGCGCAAGTTTACCCGGCAGCCGCCGCTTTGTGTGGTTTGGCTTGAAGCCTGGCCGCGTCGGGCAACCGGCGATTTTGTAGGAAGGTTCCCCCCGCCCTATAGGAAGACTCAGAAACATGCCTCAGCCTTGATAGCCTCGGATTGCCGGGCAGCCAGAAACGCCCTAGATTGTCCCCCCTCCAGGAAGGCCAACGAGAGCGCTGCACCATGCACATTGCCAGATCGATACTCGCCGGGACTCTTCTCCTGGCCTGCGGGACGTCCACAGGGTTTGCCCAGGAGCGCATTGAAGACACGGTCAATGCCGTCATCCAGCCACTGATGAAACAACAGGCCATCGCCGGCTTGGCCGTGGCGATCACCTACAACGGCCAACGCCATTATTTCAACTACGGCGTGGCCGCCAAGGACACGAAAAAGCCGGTCACCGACCAGACCCTTTTCGAAATCGGCTCGGTCAGCAAGACCTTCACCGCCACCCTCGGTGCCTATGCCCAGGCCCGGGGAAAACTGGCCCTGACGGATCCGGCCAGTCGCTTTGCCCCTGAGCTGCGCGGCAGCGCCTTGGAGGGCAGCCGCCTGCTCGATCTCGTTACCTACACCGCTGGCGGCCTGCCCTTGCAGTTTCCCGACGAGGCGGATCATCCGGACCGGATGTTCAGTTATTACAAGACCTGGAAGCCGCTCTACCCGGCCGGCACCCAGCGACTTTATTCAAACCCGAGCATCGGCCTGTTCGGCTATCTGGCGGCCCGCAGCCTGGGGCAACCTTTTGACGACGTGATGGAGCGCACGCTGATGCCGGGGTTGGGCCTCAAGCACAGCTATGTCCGGGTACCGCAGGATCAAATGGACCGATACGCCCAAGGCTATGCAAAGGACGGCAAGCCCGTGCGGGTCGGCCCTGGCGCCCTGGACGCCGAGGCTTACGGGGTGAAAACCAGCTCGTCGGACCTGCTTCGTTTCATCGAGGCCAACCTGCGACCTGACAAACTGGACGCGGATTTGAAGCAGGCCATCGCCACGACCCATACCGGTTTCTACAGGGTTGGCGGGATGAACCAGGGACTGGGCTGGGAGTTCTACCCCGCGCCGTTCAGCTTGGATGACCTGCTCGCCGGCAACACACCGCAGATGGCCCTGACGCCTCAAAAAGTCGAAGCTTTGAACCCACCCCTTCCAGCACCGGACGGCGCCTGGATCAACAAGACCGGCTCCACCAACGGTTTTGGCGCGTACGCGGCGTTCGTGCCTGGCAAGGACATGGGGATCGTCATGCTTGCCAACAAGAACTACCCGATCGAGGAACGGGTGAAGGCGGCGCATCGGATCCTGATGGCGTTGGAACAGCAATAACTCATGACGCCTCGGGGTGATGAGTTTCTCTGTGGCGAGGGAGCTTGCTCCCGCTGGGTCGCGCAGCGGTCCCAAACCAGTCATTCGATAATCCATTGAAAAAAAGCAGAGGGCTGCTGCGCAGCCCAGCGGGAGCAAGCTCCCTCGCCACAAAAGCGGCCTCGGCGCTAGCGGGAGTCAATCTTCCAAGGGCTTCGGCGCCGCCGCCGGCTTGGCGGCCTTGCCAGGCTTGGTGCCTTTCGCATCCTTGGCCGGTGCAGGCTCGGGCGTGGGAGGGGGCGCTGGTGGCGTTGCTTCTTTTTCCGCGGCGGGGAGTTTATCGACGGTGTCGAAGAGGTCCTTCAATTCAATCGCGCCGGAATGCTCGAGTTTCTTTTCCCCGTCCTTGCCCACCAGGATGATCTTGGTCTGGGCACCGGCGCCCAGCTTGAGGGAGCGAATCAGTGCCATGGTGCTTTGCGGGTCCAGGTCCTTGCCATCGCGCTGGCCGATGGTATTGAGCACGGTGTAGAGCACCATGTTGCGCTCGGAAAAACCCTGCTTGCCCGCTGGTTCATCCAAGGCCTTTTTCAGGCTGACCCAGGCCGGGTCGACCGTGCTGGGCGCAATGACGATCAGGGAACGCGACTTGCCGACTTCCGCCACCAGAGGGGAGTCGCCATCGGCAGCGAACAGAGGGCCGGCGATGGCCAGCAAGGTAGCGAAGGTCAACGACCGAATGAGCATGCGCCTCTCCTTTTGATAGTTACGCTGTACTGATTGCACAGGGCGGTGATTGTTCCGCGAGCGTCGCCCGATACTGCGCCTGCCTGCCTTGAAGCTTAGGCGAGCACGTTCATTGCGCAACCGCCCTGCACAGCGTTCAGAGGCCAAACGGGAACGTATCCTCCTCGTGTTCCAGGACCTGCGGCGCCGGCAATGGCGTAACGGCTTCGCTCTGTTCGAACCAGAGCCAGGCGTCGAACTGCTCGGCCAGCACCGCTTCGAAATAATGGCTCTGACGCTCGGTTTCAGGGCGGTAGATCACACCAATCGCGCGTTCGAGCAGTGGTTCGGACAGCGCGTCCAGGAGCGCCTCGTCAGGATGGGTGCGCCATTGCGTCAACGAGGCACGCACACCGGCCTGGAGGAACTGGTGCTCCCAACTGCCGGGCAACGCTGGCCGCACCTGTTTGATCTTCATCGGCGCATCCCAGTCGTCCGCCGCCGCGACGCTGCCATGATCGGTGCCCATGCCCAGCAACACCACATCGCGGCCATAAGCCATGCGGCATAGCTGGCCAATATTGAACTCCCCTTCCCAGCCCATGCGTGTCGCGGCGGCATTGCCGATGTGGGAGTTATGCGCCCAGACCAACGCCTTCGCATCAGGGCCCCGATGCTCCAACAAGGTTTGCAGGGTGTCGAACATGTGCCGGTCCCGCAGGTTCCACGATGACTTGCCCCCGCGGTACATGGCTCGGTAGTACTGTTCGGCGGCGCGCACGACCCGGGCGTTCTGGGTGGCGCTGAAGAAGGCCTCATCATCACTGATCATCGGATCCAGGCGTTTGGCCAACAAGCTGTTGAGCTGCTCGACCACGGCGTCTTCACACGTTGCCAGGTTGCCGCGCTCGGTGAAATGACCATACAGCGCCGGGTCATCGTGCCACGGCGTGAGGCAGCCATAACGATGACGGGCATCACGGGCCATGTCCGGATGGCTGGTATCCAGATAGTTCAGCACCTCATCGATGGAGTGACGCAGGCTGTAGACGTCCAGGCCGCGAAATTCCACCCTTTGCCCCATGGGCTGCTCCAGATTGTAATCGCGCAACCAACGGACGAAGCCTTGGACTTCGCAGTTGCGCCACATCCAGGTTGGGAATCGGGCGAATGCCTGCTGCTTCCACGCCGACGGCCCCAAGTCGCGTACACAGCGGTCGATTTGCCCGGCATCGGGCCAGTCCGCTTCGACGGCAACGATATTGAAACCGTGATGCTCTATCAGGTGTCGGGTAATGGCGGCACGGGCCCGATAGAACTCATGGGTGCCGTGGCTGGCCTCGCCAATCAACACGACCTTGGCATCAGCGAAGCGATCGAACATCTCACCAAAGGCCGGGCTGTCCTCGGCAGGCAATGGCTCGGCGTGGTGACGCAGGATATCGGCAATGTCGGTGCGAGGCTCGGCGCCACGCCGGCGTAGACGTTGCAGCAGATCTCTGGCTGGGCTGTTCATGGGTCTTGGCCTCATCAGTACCTGGTTTACAGGTATGACTGTGGCTATGGACCCATGACTCCGATCAAATCAGAACGCGAGTTTGAAGCCGATCATCGCCAGCATCACCGCCAGGCAAGGCCGTAGGACCTCATCGGAGATGCGTCCCGACAAATGGCTGCCCAGGTAGATCCCCGGCAACGAACCGATCAGCAGGAAACCCAGGATATGCCAATCCATGTTGCCCATGCTCGCATGGCCCAGGCCAGCCACCAGGGTCAGCGGCACGGCGTGGGCAATCTCGGTGCCCACCAGGCGCTTGGTGACCAAGAACGGATAAAGAATGAACAGCGCCACAGTGCCCAGGGCGCCAGCACCGATGGAGGTCAACGCGACCATCGTGCCCAGCACCAGGCCGGTGATGACCGTCAGCACATTGAGTCGTGAACCGGAGGGGTTGTAATGACCGCCAGCACGATCATGGGCGAATTGCAGCAGGCGCTTCTTGAACAGGATCGCCAGGGCGGTGGCGAACAACACAAAACCCAAGGCTTGTTTGATCACCGCGTTCATAGCGTCGGGCGAGCTGTGCAGGCTGCTGAGAAACCACAGCGTCAAGCCGACCGCCGGCACGCTGCCCAGGGTCAACCAGCCGGTGATTGCCCAATCGATATTGCGGTTTTTTGCGTGAACCAGGACGCCGCCAGATTTGGTAATGGCCGCGTACAGCAGGTCGGTGCCCACCGCTGTCGCGGGGTTGATACCAAACCACAACAGGATCGGGGTCATCAGTGAACCACCGCCAACGCCGGTCATTCCAACGATGAAGCCGACCACCAGGCCCGCAACGACTAAACCGACATTACCGAAATCCATTGAACCCGTCTCGACACGACCGCGTGAAAAATCTGGCCGCGAGCATAGCGATTTTTCTTATAACCCCCTATATCGATGTGATCTATCTTTATTCCTTTTTCTCAGCTCACTGGACCGGCAGAAAGTTGAGGAACAGCAGGCTCTGGGCGTAGTTCAAGCCGATGCGCCGGTAACGCTCATCGAGCATCTGGGTCAGCAGGTCCAATCGCGCGACGATTTTGCCGAACTCCACGGCGAAACTCAGGTTACTGCCCTCCTCCGAAATCTCATTGGAAAACAGCAACGGCGTGCCGTCCTTATTCTGCCGCTGACTGAGCAGCCAAGTGGCTTTTTCGATGTTGCGCGCCGCGTTGCTGACAAAACGCGGGTCGATGGTATCGGTCATGTAGAACTCGAGGCGATTGCCGTGAGCGGTGACCAGCATGCTGCCGATGGCATAGATGAACGCCCCGACCCGATCACCGAGAAATTCCGGGCTCATGGCATAGCTCAGGGCGGCCAAGTCCTTCTTGCCCCCCAACGTCGGCAAGGGTTGTTGCTGCTCGATGGCCAAGCGCACCTGTTTTTCCGCGGTGCGGGCGTCGAGAAAGCCGGACTTGCGCAGTTCCTCGGGGTTGCGCAGGTACAGCTTGCTCATCAGCAGGTAAAGGCTTTGCAAATTGTCGTGCATCGACAACGTCGCCATGCGGTCGACGCTGGTCTGCAAGAACTCCTGGGGCCGGGCTTCGCTGAACTGCGTGACCATGTCCTGCCCCTGCTGATGGCTGCAGCCGCCGCTGAACAGCATCGACACGCCAACCAATCCGGCCATGCAGGCCTGGCGCAACCTCGTCACAGAAGAAAAAACACCGGCCATCGAGTCTCAATCTAGGCATGGGGAAGCGATGGGGGTCGCCGCTTCCAGGCCAAGGATAGAGCTGTAAAAACCGCAAAAGTGCGACGCCCGAGGTGAAAGCGTTCGCTTGGGCAAGCCTCGTTTCGCTCAATTAGTCTTACTTTTTAATTGATAAATCCCGATTTATAGCTATAAATCCCTTTCCTACCCGCAAATAGAAAGACTACTGAACAGAAAAACCTTCATCGCTGTCCGACCAAGTAACGGACTCGACCGCGTTAAAACAACAACAAAACAACAGGAAGGAAGGTCACACCATGCTTGAATCCAGACATCTGCTCACGGCCCTCGGAGTCTCTCTGATGATTGCCACCTCCTCACAGGCCGCCGGCCTGACCAATGAACGCGTTGCCTTCGGCAAGACCGACGACGGCACCGCGATTGAGAAATTCGTCCTGCGCAACAGCCACGGCATCGAGGCGACCGTCATCACCTATGGCGGGATCCTCCAGTCGCTGATCGTGCCGGACAAAAACGGCATGACCGCTGATGTCGTGCTCGGCTTCGACGATGTGCAGGGCTACCAGAAGAACGGCAGCGTGTATTTCGGCGCGACCATTGGCCGCTTTGGCAATCGCCTGGCCGGTGGGGCGTTCGAGCTGGATGGCAAGCGTTACCAGGTGCCGCAGAACGACAAGGACAATTCCTTGCACGGTGGGCCACAAGGGTTCGACAAACGTGTTTGGAAAGCCGAACCGAGCAATGACAAGGATTCGGTGGGCGTGACCCTGACGTACCTGTCGGCGGACGGCGAAATGGGCTTTCCCGGCAACCTGAAGACGGATGTCACCTACAGCCTCAACGACAAGAACGAGCTGCGCATCGACTACAAGGCCACCACCGACAAACCGACCGTGTTGAACCTGACCAACCACAGCTATTTCAACCTGGCGGGTGCAGGCAACGGTGACATTCTCAAACAAGTCGCGACCCTGCACGCGGCCCGTTACACCCCGGTCACCGGCAAACTCATTCCCACCGGCGAGCTAGCCCCCGTGGCCGGCACACCGATGGATTTCACCAAGCCCACCGCCATCGGCACGCACATCAAGGCTGATCACCCACAACTCAAGTTCGCCGAACCGAAACAGGGCGGCTTCGATTTCAACTGGGTGCTGGATGCCAAGGGCGATGTGGACAAACTGGCCGCCGAGGTGCATGACCCGCAGTCCGGACGACTCCTGCAGCTCTACACCAGCGAGCCTGGCGTGCAGTTCTACACCAGCAACTTCCTCGACGGCACCGTCAAGGGCAAGCAAGGCAAGGTGTATCCGCATTGGGGCGCGTTCACCCTGGAAACCCAGCATTACCCCGACTCGCCAAATCAGCCGGACTTCCCTTCGACGCGGCTTGATCCGGGCCAGACCTACACCCAGACGATGGTGTTGAAGTTCTCCACGAAATAGAAAAGCTGCGCAACACCGGTAGGAGCTGTCGAGCGAAGCGAGGCTGCGATCTCTCCCCAGACAATTGAGTCTGGAGCGAAAAATCAAAAGATCGCAGGCTTCGCCAGCTCCTACTATCCTGCTGTCCATTGGATGATGGATCAGCACAACAGGAGAGAGTCATGAGGACGCTGGAATTGGCGGGTGTGTCCGTACCGGTCATTGGCCAGGGCACCTGGCGCATGGGTGAAGAACCGTCCCATCACAAAAAAGAAGTGGCCGCCCTGCGGTTAGGGATCGAACTGGGCATGACCCTGATCGACACTGCAGAGATGTATGCCGAAGGCGGTGCCGAGACCGTCGTCGGCGAAGCGATCACCGGCTTGCGCGACCAGGTGTTCCTGGTGAGCAAGGTCTATCCCCACAACGCCAGCCGCAAAGGCATTCCCCTGGCCTGCGAACGCAGCTTGCGCCGGCTCGATACCGATTACATTGATCTTTACCTGTTGCACTGGCGCGGCCAGTACCCCTTGGAAGAAACCGTCGAAGCGTTCGAGCGTCTGCGCGAAGAAGGCAAGATCGGCCGTTGGGGGGTGTCGAACCTTGACGTCGATGACCTTGAGGAGCTGGCTTCTCCGGCCTGCGCCACCAATCAGGTGCTGTACAACCTGCAGGAACGCGGCATCGAATTCGACCTACTGCCTTGGTGCCAGCACCGACGCATGCCGATCATGGCTTACTGCCCTGTCGGCCAGGGCGGGCACTTGCTCAAGGATCACACCCTGGGGCAGATTGCCGAGCGCCATCGCGCAACATCGGCCCAGATAGCACTGGCCTGGTTATTGCGCCAGGACAACGTGATTGCCATTCCCAAGGCGGTGAAGCCTGAGCATGTGCGCCTGAATGCCGAAGCGGCCGACATCCGGCTCGAGCCCCAGGACCTGGCCGCCCTCGACCTGATCTTTCCCCAGCCCCAGGGCAAGCAGCGGTTGGCGATGGTGTAGTCCTCGCAAATCAAACGCTTTTTGTGGCGAGGGAGCTTGCTCCCGCTGGGTCGCGTAGCGGCCCCACTATCCTTGCGATCGCTGCGCAATCGAGCGGGAGCAAGCTCCCTCGCCACAAAAGCAGTCCGGCGCCTCGCAAACGACAGCCGTTAGAACAACCCCATCTGCCCCCCCACCAACGTTGAAAAGTCATCGTCCACAAACGGCAGGATCGCGTCCGCCACCGGCTGCAGCTGTTTGGTCACGTAGTGGTCGTAATCGATTGGCGCGCTGCGGGTTTCCAGCGGTTCGGGACCGGCGACAGTGATGACATAGCTGATCCAGCCGCCATTCTGGTATTGCCGCGGACGGCCCTGGCGCTGGTTGAACTCATCGGCCAGCCGCGCGGCCCGTACATGGGGCGGGACGTTGCGTTCATAGTCGTCCAGCGGTCGACGCAGGCGCTTGCGGTAGACCAGCCGCTCATCGAAGGCACCGGACAGGGTCTGCTGCACATAATCGCGCACATAGTCCTGGTAGGGCTTGCGGTGGAAGATCCGCCCGTACAGCTCCTGCTGGAACTGCCGGGCCAGCGGCGACCAATCGGTCCGCACGGTTTCCAAACCCTTGTAGACGATTTCATCGCTGCCGTCGGCGCGAGTCACCAGTCCGGCGTAGCGTTTCTTGCTGCCCTCCTCGGCACCTCGGATGGTCGGCATCAGGAAGCGCTTGAAATGCGTTTCGAACTGCAGCTCCAGCGCGCTTTCCAGCCCGAACTCGGCACGCACCTGTTCACGCCACCATTGGTTGACGTGGGCCACCAGCTCGCGACCAATCTTGGCCGCCTCCTCCTGACCGTGGGCACGGCGCAGCCAGACGAAAGTGGAATCGGTATCGCCGTAGATCACCGAATGCCCCTGGGCTTCGATCAACTGGCGGGTGTGCTGCATGATCTGGTGGCCACGCAGGGTGATGGACGAAGCCAGGCGTGTGTCGAAGAAGCGACAGCCACTGGAGCCGAGCACGCCATAGAATGCGTTCATGATGATTTTCAACGCCTGGGACAGCGGCGCATTGTGTTCGCGCTTGGCGGTTTCCCGGCCTTCGGCGACCCGCGCGACGATGGCCGGCAGGCAGTGCCGAGTACGGGAGAAGCGCGCCCCGCGAAAGCCGGGTACCGACTTGTCGTCATCCGGGTGGCGCAGCCCTTCGATCAAGCCCACCGGGTCGATCAGGAAGGTGCGGATGATCGACGGATACAGGCTTTTGTAGTCCAGCACCAGCACCGACTCGTAGAGCCCCGGTTGAGAGTCCATGACAAACCCGCCCGGGCTGGCCTCGGGCGGGCGCTGGCCAAGATTGGGGGCAACGAAACCCTGGCGGTGCATCAGCGGCATGTACAGGTGCGTGAAGGCTGCCACCGAACCACCGCTGCGGTCCGCTGGCAGGCCGGTGACGCTGGCCCGCTCCAAGAGGAACTTGAGCAGTTCGGTCTTGGCGAAGATCCGCGTCACCAGCTCGCAGTCCTTGAGGTTGTAGCGGGCCAGGGCCGGCTTGTCCTCGGCGAACATGCGATTGATCTCGTCCATGCGCTGGTACGGGTTGTCGATGGACTTGCCCTCCCCCAGCAGCGTCTGGGCAACATTTTCCAGGCTGAACGACGGAAAACTCCAAGTGGCCGAGCGCAAGGACTCGATGCCGTCGATGATCAGCCGACCGGCCGCCGAGGCGAAGAAGTGGTTGTTGCGCGCGCCGTGCTCGCGCCATTGCATTTCTTCGCCACCGCGCCCCAGGCGCAACGGCACCGCCAGCCGCCGGGCATGTTCATGCAACACCCGCAGGTCGAACTGCACCAGGTTCCAGCCGATGATCGCGTCGGGGTCGAAACGGGCGAACCAATCGTTGAGTTTTTTCAGCAGCAGCGTGCGCGATTCGCAATATTCCAGCTGGAAGTCCACGCCGGTATCGTCGCCGTTAGGTGGCCCGAGCATGTAGACCTGGCGCTCGCCGCAGCCTTCCAGCGCAATGGAATACAACTCGCCCTGGGCGGTGGTTTCGATGTCCAGCGACACCAGGCGCAACGGTGGACGGTAATCGGGCGCCGGTTTCATCTGGGCATCGACCAGCAGGCCATCCGCGGCCGGGGTACCGCCGAACCAGACCGGGGCGGTGATGAAACGCTCCATCAGGTAGCGCTCCGGCGGCCTGACGTCCGCTTCGAACACCTCCACACCGGCGCGGCGCAAGGTGGTGTCCAGGCGCATCAGCTGGGCATGTTGCTGGCAATACAGGCCCAGCACCGGGCGATGCTCGAAATCCAGCAGGTCCAGGGGGCGCAGTTCGATGTCCTTCTCCTCTTGCAGCAAGGCTTCGAGCTGGCCGCGCTGGACCTGCGGCACAAAGGCCACCGACGTTTGCACCGGCAGGCGCACGCGCCGGGGACCGGCGTCGGTCGCCAGCCAGAACTCGACTTCGGTGCCGGCCGGGGTGTCGCGCCAATGCCGGGTCAGGACGAAGCCCTGCTGTAGATCCACCGCTGCAACCTCGAATTTTGCGTAGGCGACGATTCTACCTGTGGCGGGGGGACTTCACCTGACCAACTGACACACCACCCACCTGCTTAACTGACACCCACCTGCTTTTTGTGGCGAGGGAGCTTGCTCCCGCTGGGGTGCGAAGCAGCCCCAAAACCGACCACCTCGGTATATCGGGCGAATGCCAACAACCTGGGGCTGCTGCGCAGCCCAGCGGGAGCAAGCTCCCTCGCCACAGGGTGCATGGCGTCACTTCGGTGGTGAATTTACCGGCAATGACGTTTTTGGACGATTGGCCGCCGCTTTACCGCTTGCTCTGCGCCGTTGGGTCTACGATGCTTTAACCACCTGCAAAAACAACACCCGAGGCTCCCCATGAAAACCGTCGCGCAGTTGCTCCGGATAAAAGACGAGAAGAACCAGCAAGTGCACACCATCTCACCGGACGACATGGTATTGCAGGCCCTGATGCGCATGGCCGAGAAAAATGTCGGCGCCTTGCTGGTGGTGAAGAACGATGAGGTGCTGGGGATCATCAGCGAGCGCGACTATGCACGCAAAATGGTCCTGCACGGGCGCTCGTCGGTGGGCACGAAGGTCAGCGACATCATGGTCTCCCCGGTGATCACCATCGACCCGCACCAAAATGTCGAGACCTGCCTGAGCATCATGACCGAGAAGCACTTGCGACATTTGCCGGTGGTAGAAGACGGCAAACTCGTCGGGCTGCTGTCCATCGGTGACCTGGTCAAGGAAGCCATCGCCGAACAGGCCGACCTGATCCGACAACTGGAGCAATACATTCGCGGCGAATGATCCGTCGCAACGGGTTGCTCATTCTCAACACACTTCTATATTGAAGGGGTTGTTCCTGCGAGCATCCCGATGGCCGCCACCGACCGACTGATCATTTGTGAACATTGCGATGCGGTGTACGAGCCGGTTGTGCTCGCTCCGCACCAGAAAGCCGCGTGCGTGCGCTGTCACGCGGTGATCCAGCGCTACAACGGCCTGACCATCGAACAGCGCCTGGCCTTGAGCGTGACGGCCGCGGTGTTGTGGGCTTTCGCCAACATTTATCCGGTGATGAGCATCCGCCTCCAGGGCCTGAGCAACAGCGCGACATTGTGGGACTCCATCGTGGCGCTGAGCCAGGGCCCCATCACTTTCATCGCCCTGGTGACAGCGGTGGCAATCATCATTGCACCGGCCTTCCAGCTGGCGCTGCTGCTCTGGGTCCTGGGCCATGCCTACCTCCAGCGGCGGGCGCCGGGGTTCGCCCTGTGCATGCGCAGCCTGGAAACCCTGCGGCCCTGGAGCATGCTGGAGGTGTGCCTGCTGGGCGCACTGGTGGCGGTGATCAAGCTCGCCGGCCTGCTGGACGTGCTGCCGGGCATCGGCCTGTTCGCCCTCGCGGCCTTGAGCCTGTTGATGATCCGCATTGCCGGGCGTGATGTCCGCGACCTGTGGGACAGCCTATGAGCGGCCAGCCGCTGGACACCCCGCCCGAGGCCCGCGACCTGAACCTGTGCCTGTGCCACAGTTGCGGCCTGGCCTGCGACATGACCGACGAACCCGATACCTGCCCCCGTTGCGACGCTCCCCTGCATCGCCGCAAACCCGACGCCATCACCCGCACCTGGGCCTACATGCTCGCCGCGCTGGTGTTCTACATCCCGGCCAACCTGCTTCCGGTCATGAACACCCAGATGCTCGGCGAGGGCGCCGACAGCACGATCATCAGCGGCGTCATCGAGTTCTGGCAAAGCGGCGCGTGGGACATCGCCCTGATCATCTTCATCGCCAGCATCGCGGTGCCCGGCATCAAGTTCGTCGTGTTGACCCTGCTGCTGGTGACCGCACAGCGGCGCAGCACCTGGGCCCAGGTCCAACGGGCGAAGCTGTACCGACTGGTGGAAGTCATCGGCTACTGGTCGATGCTCGACGTGCTGGTGGTGGCCCTGGTGGCGGCCCTGGTCAAGTTCCAGGCACTGAGCGATATCGAACCGCGACCGGGTATCCTGTTTTTCGGCCTCGTGGTGCTGTTCACCATGTTGTCGGCCATGAGTTTCGACCCCCGGCTGATCTGGGACACCCAACCTTCCGAGGAGACCATGGATGAAGTCGCAAGTCACTGACGGGCAACAACCCGCACCCGGTCGGGCTCACGTCAGCACCCGTCGCTGGACGGTGTCGCTGGTGTGGATCGTGCCGATCATCGCGGTGCTGGTGGGCATTTCCCTGGTGGTCAACAACTGGCTGCAGGAGGGCCCGACGATCACCATCACCTTCAAGACCGGCCAGGGCCTGACCGCCAACAAGACCCAGGTGAAATATCGCAACGTGGTGATTGGCCAGGTCACCGACGTGCAATTGAGTGAAGACCAGAAGAACGTCACCGCCACCGTCAAGCTCGCCAAGACCGCCGACACCTTCACCCACGAAGACTCGGTGTTCTGGGTTGTACGGCCGCGTATCGGTGCCGGTGGGATCTCGGGAATCGACACGCTGCTGTCCGGCGATTTCATCGGTGCCGACGCTGGCCAGTCGAAAGTGCGCGCCAAATCCTTCACCGGCCTGGAAGCCCCGCCGCCGATCACCTATGGCGAACCGGGCAAACGCTTCACCCTGCACTCCCAGGACCTCGGTTCGCTGGACATTGGCTCACCGGTGTACCTGCGCAAGATCCCGGTGGGCCAGGTCGTGTCCTATGCACTGGACGCCGACGGCAAAGGCGTCGACATCGACGTGTTCGTCAACGCGCCCAACGACCGGTACGTCACCGAAAACACCCGGTTCTGGAACGTCAGCGGCGTGGACGTGAACGTCGGCGCCAACGGGTTCGCCGTCAAGACCGAGTCGCTCTCGGCCTTGCTGCTTGGCGGCATCGCGTTCAGGGCACCGGAATACAGTCCAAACGACACCATTGCCAGCGAAGACAAGACCTTCGAATTGTTTGCCGACCAGCAGAGCGCCCTCGCTCCACCCGACGGCAAGGGACAATACCTGGCCCTGCGTTTTGACCAGGCACTGCGCGGGTTGCGAGTCGGCGCACCGGTAGAGTTCCTCGGCGTTGAAGTCGGCCGGGTGGTGGCCATCAACCTGGATTTCGATGAGAAACAACGCAGCTTTCCGGTCAACGTCGGCGTGGTGATCTACCCTCAGCGCCTGGGCAAGGCCCATGAAAAACTGCTCAAGTCGCTCAACCACGATCCGGAAGACGAAGCCGCCGGTGCCCGCCTGATCGGCAGCTTTGTCGAGCGCGGCCTGCGCGCCCAGGCCCGCAGCGGCAACCTGCTGACCGGGCAGTTGTACATCTCGCTGGACTTCTACCCCAAGGCCGAAAAAGTCGCCTTCGACCCCAGCGCCCGCCCCGTGCGTATTCCAACCCTCCCGGGCAGCCTGCAGCAATTGCAGGAACAACTGCAGACGATGGTCGAGCGGATCAACAAACTGCCATTGGAGAGCATCGCCGGCAACCTGGATGGCAATCTGGTGGAGTTGCGCAAAGGCCTGGCCCAGTTCAACAGCAAGACCTTGCCCGGCGTGCAAAGCACCTTGCAGGACGTCAGCAAGACCCTGCAATCGGCCAACTCGACCCTGGCCGAAGACTCGCCGCAGCGTGAACAACTGACCCAGACCTTGGACGACCTGGGCCGCATGTCGCGCTCGTTGCGCGAGCTGTCGGACTACCTGAGTCGCCACCCCGAATCGCTGCTTCGCGGCCGGCCCAAGGACGCACCGGCACAGAACCTTACCTTGCCGGTGAAAGAATGATCACAGGAGCCCGCCCCATGCCACTGACGCTGAAACTCACCCTGGTTGCCGTGGCCCTGCTGCTCGGCGCCTGTCGCAGCGATCCGATTCATTACCACACCCTGAGCCCGGTTCAGCCGGCAGGCCAGTCACGCTCTGGCATGGACATCCAGATCGAACAGGTGAGCGTTCCTCCCCAGGTGGATCGCACCCAGATGGTCATTCGCCAGGGCAGCAGCGGGTTGGCGATCCTCGAAACCGAATGGTGGGGCGCCAGCCTGGCGGATGAACTGCACAGCAGCCTGGACGAACAACTGAGCAACCCTGGCGCGCCGAAATCATCGCTGCGGGTGGATGTGCAGCGCTTTGACTCGATCCCAGGCCGCTACGCCCGCATGGACGTGCAATGGCGGCTACGAAGCCTGGGCGGCGATACCCGCCCCCTCGTTTGTCGCAGTAGCCTGCAGACACCGTCGGGCGCCAGTATCGACGACCTGGTGACAGCCCATCAGCAGAACGTCCGGCAATTTGTCGACCTTGTCGAGCAGGCGGCTGTACGCAAAGTCTGTCCTTGACCTGTAGGAGCTGTCGAGCGAAGCGAGGCTGCGATCTTTTGATCTTTCGCTTGAGATTCAAGCGTCAGGGGAAAGATCGCAGCTCCTACAACGGCCAATGCAGCGACAGTATCGGCGCCACGCGTGGATGGCGGTCGATGCGCTCCAACAATCCGTAGAATTGCGGGCGGGCGTTGAGCATCGCCTCTCGCGTATTTCTCCACTTGGTGATCACAGCCGCCAGGATATCCAACGCCCCCGGCTCGGCACCGCCGAGAAACGGTTGGGCCGGGAATTGGTCGGCAAACAGCGCCCAGTTGCGGTAGAGCCGTTGCTGGGTACCTGATACCAAGCGCTGCCGAGTCTCTTCGTCCGCATCGTCCAGCCAGCGCTCCGGAAAATCGATGATGCCGATGGGGGTGTAGCAGTTGGCCGCGATGTAAACCAGGCCTCGTATGGCTTGCGCACGTTGGGCTGCGTCGTCAGGGAGCAGCTTCGAGGCGGGAAAGGTCAGCCCGAGGTGAATCAGAATCGCCGATGCCTCGGTCAGCACCGAGCCATCTGGCAGTTGCAGCGTCGGAACCTGCTTCAGGGGGTTGAGGGCCTCGAGCTCTTTCGCTGCTTCACTTTCTTCCGTCGAATAGGCATCGACCCGCCGATAAGCCACATCACAAAGGTCCAGGGCCACCTCTACCGCCGACGAGCCGGATTGCCTGTGACCGAATAACTGATACATGAGCTTGCCTCCTGCCTGTGGGTTACCCGGTAGAACCTGCAAACCTGGCAGTGTTCCACCCGAAGGACGACGCGCACGCCAGGGGGACACCCTCGCTGGATCAACCGACATCGAGCTATCACTGCCGTCGATGTTCACCATCATGCCAATGAAGTTCTCTTGATGATCGCCCGGGACAACAATGGCCCCACACAAACCACTGCACCCCCGGAGCACACCATCATGAAACGCCAAGTCATCCTCAGCCTCGCTTTCTCCGTACTGGCCGCCAACGTATTCGCCGCCTCCTCGCAACCCGTCGTCGCCGAAGGTGGCGCTGATCGCCTGCTGGATCGCCGCGTAGCTGAAGGTGGCTCTGATCGTCTGCTGGAACGCCGCGTTGCCGAAGGTGGCTCCGACCGCCTGATCGAAAACCGCGTAGCTGAAGGTGGTTCTGATCGCCTGCTGGAACGCCGTGTAGCCGAAGGTGGTTCTGATCGCCTGATCGAAAACCACGCATGAGTTGCTTGACCGTAATGCCTGAAAACAACGCAAGTCATAGGCAACACACCCCGTGGCGAGGGAGCTTGCTCCCGCTCGGGCGCGCAGCGGCCGCAATGATCGACAAGCCGCTGCGTAGCCCGCCCGACACACCCATCAAGACGACTCCCCCCTAAAAGCCCGGCCTCATCCACCGGGTTTTTTCATGCCCCGACATCTGCTAACGCCCCGCCGCCCGCGCCATGCAGCGCTGATAACGCTCATCCACCCGCTTGGCAAACCACGCCGTGGTCAGCTTGCGCGTGATCTTCGGACTCTTGAGCACGATCCCCGGCAATATCGCCCGCGGCAACGGCTTGCCCTCGGCGCGCTCAGCCAGTTCGAACACCCGCTTGTAGAGCTTGCTGTCCTCGAACGCCAGGCGATCGCCCTGCTCCAACTGATCGCGAATGGTCGGGTTGCGCATCCCCAACGACTTGCCCAGCGTGCGAACCGCCAGCTCCGTGCTGCCCGGCATGATCGAGTCATGGGCAACCAGATCGCCATCCAGCGCCAGGGAAATGCCCGACGCCACACTGACCGCATGCTGGAAAGCCGCGTTGCGACTGGCGTACCACCCGGCGTTGAAATCGGCGAAACGATACAACGGCTCGCTATAGCTCACCGGATAACCCAGCAAATGCGCGATACCGAAGTACATCCCGCCACGGCGACTGAACACTTCGCGACGAATCGAACCATCTACCGTATAGGGGTAATCCCGCGCATTGGCTTGGGCAAACGCGATGCTCACCTGCATCGGGCCACCGGTGTGCACCGGATTGAAACCGCCGAACAGCGTCTTGCCCAGCGGCACCATGCCGATGAAATCATCGAAAATCCCGCTCAGCTCTTTCTCGCTACGCGCCGCATTGAGTCGATCGCTGTAGCTTTTGCCATTGGGCGAACGCACCTGGAGCGCGCCGCTGACCAACAGCTCCGGAATGTGCACCTTCGCCGCCCGGCGGTTGATCTCTTGACGAGCGATCTTGCCCAGCCCCGGCACTGGCGGGTCGGCCTGGAACGTCGACTCCTGTTCGGTCACCGCCAGGACCGCACAGATATTCTGCGTCGTGGACGGAATCTGCTGGGCCGCAAAGGCCACGTAGATGTCAGTCGCCCAACCTTGGCGATCCGTCGTCTTGGCCGGCAATAATTGCACGATCTGCTTCTTGACCTCAGCGGGTTGGCGCTCGGGCTCCTGGGCCTGACGACTACCGCAACCGGCCAGGGCCAGCAACGCCGCGAGGCTGATCATCAATCGGTTGAATTGCATGGGGCTCCATCGGGTTTGTTGTTCCGGAGCAACCATACGATCAAAAGTGAATGTGAGCTATAGCCCACTGTGGGAGCGAGCCTGCTCGCGATGACGGCGGCACAGGCAATACTGATACAAGCTGACCCACCGCTATCGCGAGCAGGCTCGCTCCCACAGGAGAATGGCGGTGTGCCTGGATTTCCCATCCAACCCAAAACCACTGTGGGAGCGAGCCTGCTCGCGAAGGCGGCGGCATTGGCAACATTGATGCAGGCGGATCAGATCCCACTCAGCGCCAGGTCCATGGCGAAGTAAGTGAAAATCAGATCCGCCCCCGCCCGCTTGATGGCGCCAAGGCTCTCGCGTACCACGCGGGCCTCGTCAATGGCGCCGGCCTGGGCGGCGAATTTGATCATCGCGTATTCGCCACTGACCTGATACGCCGACAGCGGCAGGTTCGACGCCTGGCGAATGTCGCGGATGATATCGAGGTAGGCACCGGCCGGCTTGACCATCAGCGCATCGGCACCTTCCTGCTCGTCGAGCAGGGATTCGCGCAAGGCTTCGCGGCGGTTCATCGGGTTCATCTGGTAGCTCTTGCGGTCGCCTTTGAGCGCGCTACCGCCGGCCTCGCGGAACGGGCCATAGAGCGCCGAAGCGAATTTGGTGGAATAGGCCATGATTGCCGTCTGGCTGAAACCGGCGTCATCCAGGGCCTTGCGAATCGCCTGTACCTGCCCGTCCATGGCTGCCGACGGCGCGATCACATCGGCACCGGCGCGGGCCGCCGCCACGGCTTGCTTGCCCAGGTTGACCAAAGTCCGGTCGTTGTCCACTTCATCGCCGTGGAGGACGCCGCAATGACCATGATCGGTGTATTCACAGAAGCAGGTGTCGGACATCACGATCATTTCCGGCACCGCGTCCTTGCAGATCCCGGCCATGCGCGACACCAGGCCGCGCTCGCTCCAAGTGTCGCTGCCGTCGTTGTCCAAGTGATGGGACACACCAAAAGTCATTACCGACCTGATGCCAGCACGGGCATAGCGCTCGATCTCACTGGCCAGCTTCGATTCAGGGATGCGCACCACGCCGGGCATGCTCTTGATCGGCACAAAATCATCGATTTCTTCTTCGACGAAAATCGGCAGTACCAGGTCGTTCAAGGTGAATTCGGTTTCCTGGAACAGGCTGCGCAAGCTTGCATTGCGACGCAGGCGGCGTGGACGTGCTTCGGGGAACTGGCTGGACATGGGACTCCTGGGCAAAAAAGGGTGCTCGATCACAGAGCGCAAAGCTTATGCCCTGGCCAGCCAGGGCACAAACGCCGGCTGGAGAACAGAGTGTTACCAGCCGAGCAATAATCGCCTCACAAGGTCAACGAGCCATTGATGCACGTCACGACTGCGCCGCCAATCCAGACTTCATCCCCCACCTGCTCGACATGAATGCGCCCGGCCCGGCCCATCGTCAGTCCCTGGCTGACCACGTAGGACGCCGGCGCCAGGCCTTTGCCCAGCATCCATTGCGCGAGCCCGGCGTTCAGGCTTCCGGTGGCCGGATCCTCGGGCATGCCATCACCGGCGATGAAACCGCGCACTTCAAATTGGGCCTCATCGCCATCCACGGCCCGATCCCAAGGTGCGATCACGCCCACGGCCAGATCCAGCAACTGCGGGTAATCGGGTTCAAGCGTCAGCACCTGCTGGCGATCCTTGAGCATCACCGCCAGCCAACCGGCACCGTTATCGACCCATTGCGCCTCGACAATCGCCTCCGCGGCAAGCCCTAGCCCCTTGCGCACCCGCTCCAGCAGCTCGGCGTCCAGCGGACCGGACTTGAGCAAGGGTGGCGCGAGGAACGCCAACCCATGATCGCTGCGGCGAATCCTGACCAGGCCGACGCCGCACTCCTGCACGATCTCCTGCCCTTTCGGCACGCCGCCGGCTTCCAGCCAGGCGTGACAACTGCCCAAGGTCGGATGCCCGGCAAACGGCAACTCGGTCAAGGTGGTGAAGATACGCACCCGGTAATCGGCTTCCGGGTGCCGCGGCGCCAACAGGAACGTGGTTTCGCTGAGGTTGGTCCAATTGGCAAAAGCCGCCATGTGCCCGTCACTGAGCCCGTCGGCCCCCAGCACCACCGCCAGTGGATTGCCTTTGAGCGGCACATCGCTGAACACATCCAGTTGCTTGTAATCGAAACGGCGGGACGTCGGGCCACTCATTCCGGAATCTTCAACCCGCGCGCCACAGCCGGTCGCGCCAGGAAGCGCTCCAATACCCGCGTCACATTGGGGAAGTTCTGGATACCCACCAGATCACCGGCCTCATAAAAACCGATCAAGTTGCGCACCCAGGGAAACGTGGCGATATCGGCGATGGTGTAGCGCTCGCCCATGATCCAGTCCCGGCCTTGCAGACGGCCATCAAGGACCTTGAGCAGACGCTTGCTCTCTTCGACATACCGATCCCGCGGCCGCTTGTCCTCGTAGTCCTTGCCAGCGAACTTGTTGAAGAACCCCAACTGCCCGAACATCGGCCCGATCCCACCCATCTGGAACATCAGCCACTGGATCGTCTCGTAGCGCGCCGCCGATTCCTGGGCCAGCAACTGCCCGCTCTTGTCCGCCAGATAAATCAGGATCGCCCCCGACTCGAACAGCGCCAACGGCTGGTCTCCCGGCCCATGGGGATCGAGAATCGCCGGGATCTTGTTGTTGGGATTCAGGGAAAGGAACTCGGGCGACAGCTGGTCGTTGCTGGCGAAGTCCACTTTGTGAGGCTCGTACGGCAGGCCGATCTCCTCCAGCATGATCGAGACCTTCACGCCGTTGGGGGTAGGCAGCGAGTAGAGCTGGAGCCACTCCGGGTATTGGGCGGGCCATTTTTCGGTGATGGGGAACGAAGTCAAGTCGGGCATGGGGTCGGCTCGGAAATGAAAGAAAGCCCGAGGATAATCCAAGATGTAGGGCACGGCATCACTGCCCGTCATGGAATTCACCTCGTCCGTTCTTAATTTCGCAACATCCTGTCGTTAACGTTCCTCCTATCTCCCGATGGAGATCGTTACAGTGCACCAGGACCAGCCAGAATCGAACCAAAGCGCTCAAAGGGACTCTGAGCAATGCCCCCCGAGGATTCGACGAGGCGTAACGACAGGGAAAACACCCGAAGCCAGGCGCTTCGCGGTGCCAGGGTTTGTCAGCCTGACTCACGCGTGCCGAAGACTACTTATTCGATGATGAACCCACTGAATTTCGCCAGACGTTTCAAACACCGTTCGTGGCTGATGCTGCCGACGCTGCTTGTGGTCTGTGGCCTGGTGTTGTCGCTGGAGTCCAGCGTCAGCCGTGCCCAGCCAGCCGACGGTGTACAGACCCTGGTGTTCCTGCGCCACGCGGAGAAACCCGCCGGCGGCCTGGGCCAGCTCAACTGCCAGGGCCTCAACCGCGCCATCGACCTGGCCACCCTGTTGCCGGAAAAATTCGGCAAGGCCGATTACGTGTTCGCGGCCAACCCTACCCGCAATGTCGAGGAGGGCGAACAGGACAACTCCTACAGCTACATTCGCCCGCTGATGACCATCAGCCCCAGCGCCATCAAGCTCGGGTTGCCGGTGAACATCAATTATTCGGCCAACGACACCAGCGACCTGGCTGATGAACTGCTGGACGACAAGTACCACAACGCCACCATCTATACCGCCTGGTCCCATGGTTACCTGCCGGAGCTGATCAACGAAGTCGCCGGGGAGGCCTTGGGCAAGAAGCAGACCATTACCGATGACTGGGCCTCGGGAGACTTCGACTCGCTGTATGTGCTGACCCTCACCTGGCACAACGGCAAGGCCAGCCTCACCAGCCAGAGCTATAAGCAGGGGTTGGATAATGGCCAGGAGACCTGCCCGACATAATCAGGCGGTATTCCCTGTGGGAGCGGGCTTGCTCGCGAAGGCGATGGCACAGTCAACATCCTCGTCAACTGATCCACCGCTTTCGCGAGCAAGCCCGCTCCCACAGGGATTGACAGTGGATATGGAACCTGTGGTCAGCCGCCCCGGGCCGCCCGCTCCCGCAGATATTCCAGCACCTCCGCCTGCTCCCCCGAGAACTCGATCCGCAGCCCTTTCTTTTCCCGCTGGAACACGTACATCGGGTCGTAATACTCACGCAACAGACCTTCGATCCACCCGCGATGCAAATCGACGGCGCCGCTGTTGGCCTGTTCGGCCAAGGCGGCTTCCAGGATGTCCTTCAGGCGTCGGTGGCGGTCGCCGCCCAGGCGTTTGTGGATGTTGTCCAGGCTTGCCAGCAGTCGCTCGGCAAACAGCGAGAAGCCTTCGTCGCCGTGCACCGCGACAAATTCCGCGCAAAGGTCGATGACGTAATCCTGCAGGATCCGCTCGACCCGACGCTCCACGCTGTCCTCCAGCCAGACCATCGGAACCTGTTGCATGCGCTGATACAAGGACAGCGGCAAGGCGCAACTGCCGACCGCACGGCTCTCATCTTCCAGCACAAATTGCCCGATACCGGCGGCGCGCTTTTTCAGCACGTCCACGGCCAGGCGATTCTCGAAATCGATGTTGGACGGCTGGCCCGTGGCGCGTTTGCCGAAGCTCGAACCGCGATGGTTGGCATACCCTTCCAGGTCCAGGCTGTTGCCCAGTTGGCCCAGCACTTGGGTCTTGCCGGTACCGGTCATGCCACCCAACAGCACCAGGTCGCACTGGGCGACTGCCTGCTCGATGGTGTCCAGCAAGAACGTGCGCATCGCCTTGTAGCCACCGCCAACCCGAGGGTAGTCGATGCCCGCTTCGTCCTTGAGCCACTGTTGGACGATCTGCGAACGCAAGCCGCCGCGAAAGCAATACAGCAAGCCTTCGGGGTGGGCCTTGGCGAACGCGGCCCAAGCCTGGATGCGCTGGGCCTTGGTCTCGCCGGACACCAGTTGATGGCCCAGGACGATGGCGGCCTGCTGCCCCTGCTGCTTGTAACAGGTACCGACGCGTTGCCGTTCGTTGTCGGTCATCAACGGCAAATTGACCACGCCGGGAAAGGCACCCTTGATGAATTCCACCGGGGCGCGCGTGTCCATCATCGGTAAATCATTGAGGAAGATGTCGCGGTAATCGGTGATGTCATGGCTCATCAAGACACCTCGACCGCGTGACTCTGTCGCTCGACCAACTCGCCGATGGGTTCCAGCGCCAGACCGAGTTCAGCGGCCACCCGCAGGAACTCGTCCTCGCCTTCGGGGGTGACAGCAATCAACAAACCACCGCTGGTCTGCGGGTCGCACAGCACGCGCTTGTGCAGTTCCTGGACCCGACCGACCTTGCTGGCGTAGCTGTCGTAGTTGCGCAGCGTTCCGCCCGGCACGCAGCCCAGGTCGAGGTAGTACTCGACGCCTGGCAAACGCGGCACCGCGTCATAGCGGATACGCGCGGTCAGTTGGCTGCCGTCGGCCATTTCAACCAAGTGCCCGAGCAGGCCGAAACCGGTGACATCGGTCATCGCGGTCACGCCGTCGAGCTTGCCGAAGCGGCTGCCAGGCTTGTTGAGGGTGCACATCCAGTCACGGGCCAGGCCAACATCGGCGGCGCGCAGCTTGCCCTTCTTTTCCGCCGTGGTGAGGATGCCGATGCCCAGGGGCTTGGTCAGGTACAAGCGGCAACCGGCGGTGGCTGTGTCGTTGCGCTTCATGTGGCGCTTTTGCACCAGGCCTGTCACCGCCAGGCCGAACATCGGCTCAGGCGCATCGATCGAGTGCCCGCCCGCCAGGGGGATACCGGCCTCGTCACACACGGAACGACCGCCGCGAATCACTTCCCGGGCGATTTCCGGGGCCAACACGTTGACTGGCCAGCCGAGAATCGCGATGGCCATCAGCGGGTCACCGCCCATGGCATAGATGTCGCTGATGGCATTGGTGGCAGCGATGCGGCCGAAATCGAAGGGATCATCGACAATCGGCATGAAAAAATCGGTGGTCGAAACCACTCCTCGCTCCTCGTCGATGGCGTACACCGCCGCGTCGTCGCGAGAAGCATTGCCGACCCACAGCTTCGGATCGAGGTTCTGCGCACCACTGCCGGCCAGGATCACTTCCAGCACTTGGGGCGAAATCTTGCAGCCGCAACCGGCGCCGTGGCTGTACTGGGTCAGGCGAATCGGCTCGCTCATGGGCATACCTCTATTCAGTCAATTGGCCGATTCTAGCAGCAACGCCACCGACTCAGTGCCGCGCCGAGCATTCGCCAATACAACAGGCTGGGGCGATTCCCCCCAGCCCATCAGATGGAATTTTCCATTTCTGGAGGGATCACTTGAACATCACCCCTGCCTATCCACCCAGGAGACTGCCGATGCGCCTCGCACCCGCTGCTGCCGACAGCACTCATATTGATTACGGCCTCGACACGCTATTTGGTCGCGAAACCAAAAGCGTCCACTGCCAGTTCGATGTCAAACGCCTCGACGACGGCGAACCGCCCTGGTTCGCGCTGCACGTGCGCCCGCCATTGCCGACGGATCTGGAAAAGGCCCAGATCGTGGTGTTCAGCGCCGAAGGCAAACGCATCAGCGGCATTGTCCGGCGAGCCGAACGCCTGGCTGATGACAGCCTGCAACTGGACGTGGAACCCGACTGAGGTTTCGCAGGCACCGCCTGCCATCGCGAGCAAGCTCGCTCCCACCGGGGCTGTCGAACCCAATGGCGAGACCCACACCGCCCCACTGTGGGAGCGAGCTTGCTCGCGATGACGTTAGCCCAGACGCCCCAATCTCGGGGGGAGTGCTCCGGCGTTACCACACTCCTTTCGCCGAAATGACGCCTCTTCGGCACTGGCGCTGGAGTCCGGTGCGACGCCCATGGGATGATCGGCCTTCAAGCGCGACCATCCGTGGAGAGTTTCAATGTCATTGCTGAGTAAACAAGCCGCCGCCCTGTTGCTGGGGGCCATCGCCAGCCTGGTCGTGGCATCCGCCCAGGCGGCCCCGGCCAAACCTGCCAGTGATGCGCCGGCGCAGAAGGTATCGATGCTCGGCGGCAAGTTCATCTTCACCTTGCCCAAGGGCTTCACGGCGACGCCTTTGCCCCCCGGCGAGGCTGCCCAGGGCACCGCCGGGGCGACGGGGACGATGTACAGCAATGCCACCAGCAAGACCGTGGTGATCGCAGCGGAAAACGTCATCATCAACGGGGCGAATGTGAAGGATGACGATGGTGCGTTCCTCGACACCACCGTGGCCGACTTCGCCGTTCAGCGCCTCAAGTCCCTGCCGGACGCCAAGATTCTCAGCGAAAAAAGCCTGAAGCAAAAAGGCACCGGCCTGGGCCTGCGACAGCTCGACACCCAGGCGACCCAGGGCGGTGGACCGACCCTCGACAGCACCTTGCTGGCTGCCTCCGGCACGCGCATGGCGGCGGTGCAAATCATTTCCCGGGCCAGCGACAAAGCAGGTCATGTAGCGTTGGTGAAACAGATCGCCAGCGGTCAATAAGCGCCCCGAAACCTGTGGGAGCCGGGCTTGCTCGCGATGGCGGCGACCCATCCAACTGTGATGCAAGCTGACACACCGCTATCGCGAGCAAGCTCAGCTCCCACAGTGGAGTCCGTCGCCGAACCCTGTGGGAGCCGGGCTTGCTCGCGATGGCGGCGGCACATCCTGGCATTGATGCAAGCTGACACACCGCTATCGCGACCAAGCTCAGCTCCCACAGTGGAGTCCGTCGCCGAACCCTGTGGGAGCCGGGCTTGCCCGCGATGGCGGCGGTACATCCAACTGTGATGCAAGCTGACACACCGCTATCGCGAGCAAGCTCAGCTCCCACAGTGGACCTGGGTGTACGCAACATCTAAGTCCGTCGCCGAACCCTGTGGGAGCCGGGCTTGCTCGCGATGGCGGCGGTACATCCAACTGTGATGCAAGCTGACACACCGCTATCGCGAGCAGGCTCGCTCCCACAGTGGACCAGGGTGTACGCAACATCTAAGTCCGTCGCTGAACCCTGTGGGAGCCGGGCTTGCTCGCGATGGCGGCGGTACATCCAACTGTGATGCAAGCTGACACACCGCTATCGCTAGCAAGCTCAGCTCCCACAGTGGACCTGGGTGTACGCAACATCTAACTCCGTCGCCGAACCCTGTGGGAGCCGGGCTCGCGATGGCGGCGGCCCACATGGCATCGATGCAAGCTGACCCACAGCTATCGCGAGCAGGCTCGCTCCCACAATGGACCTGGGTGTACGCAACATCTAACTCCGTCGCTGAACCCTGTGGGAGCCGGGCTTGCCCGCGATGGCGGCGGTACATCCAACTGTGATGCAAGCTGACCCACAGCTATCGCGAGCAGGCTCGCTCCCACAATGGACCTGGGTGTACGCAACATCTAAGTCCGTCGCTGAACCCTGTGGGAGCCGGGCTTGCCCGCGATGGCGGCGGTACATCCAACTGTGATGCAAGCTGACACACCGCTATCGCGAGCAAGCTCAGCTCCCACAGGGTTTCGCCCACAGGGACTTACGGTGGTCAGGGATTGAGCCTCTCCAGCCAGGCCCGCAGGTCTTGGATTTCCAGGGAGCTGATGCTGTGGCCGACGCCCGGGTAGGCATGGAATTCCGGTTCCAGCGCCAGCGTTTTCAGGAAGCTGTTGGCCTCGGTGCCATCGTGATACGGGATGATCGGGTCTGCCGTGCCATGACCGATGAACACCGCCAGCGTCCGGCGTGACTCGTCGGGGGTCAGCTCCGCCCGCAGTACCGATAGGACCCGCCCGCCCATCGCGGCAATGCCGTCGACGGCTTCGGGGTGTCGCAAGGCCACTTCATAGCTCATCATGGCTCCCTGGCTGAAACCCACCAGGTAGACCTTGCTCGCATCGGTCGAATATTTGGCCCGGGCCTTGTCGATGAAGTCCAGCAGCATCTGGCCGCTGGCCTTCAGGTCCGAAGTGTCACCGTCATAAGCGCCGTCGCCCTTTTTCGCGAACCACTGGTAACGGTCCCGCTCCATGCTCTTCGGCGCTCGCACCGAGAGGTAGTTGTAGTCCCGGGGTAGCTCGTCCTTGAGTTCGAACAGGTCCTGCTCGTTACTACCGGAACCGTGCAGAAAGATCACCAGCGGTCGGTTCCGGGCGTGCTCATCGACTTGGGCCAGGTAGTTGAGCGGCAAGTCCGTGTGCAACGAGGGTTGGGCCTGCAACCCGGATGAGACCAGCAACAGAAACAGGGCGAGCGCTTTGAACATCGATCTTCCTCCATCGTTTCGATAGCCGCACGGCAAGGCGCGTGCGGTGAGGTAGACAGCAGTTATCAGTCGTTGATCAATTTCCCCGTACGAATCGGTTCACGCCCGGCGACTTTAGCCTGCCAGATACCCGGCTGCGTATAACGTCCACGGTCCAGGGCGAACAACACACCGCTGGTGCCGGCCCGCACGGTGGTGACCAGATCACCCAAAGGGTCGACCACTTCAAACAGCGGATCGCCCCGCTCCACCCATTCACCGGCCTCCCGCAGAAAACTCACCACGCCATGGTGCGGCGCGAACAGGTATTGCGTGCCTTCGAACGGAAAGCCTTCACAGCACTGCTCTGGCGCGGGCGGCCACTCCCCGGCGATGAAACCCTGCTCGGCCAGGAACCCGAGGATGGCTTCACAATTGGCCTGGGCCTGCTCCACCCGGGTATCGCCCATGCTGCCCAGCTCCAGCGTTGTCGCCAGGTTCGCCGGTGGGATTGCCGCCGCCGGAAAGGCCTTGGCCAGGCGCAACCAGGGCGCGGAGCAGGATTCATCGAACGAACTGCCGCCCGAATCCTCGCACAGCAACGCCACACCCGCTTTCAAGCGTGCGGCCAGGGAACGCCATTGCGGCCACTGTTGCGGCAAGGCGTACAAGTGGATAGCGGCCTCGAAATCGCAATGCAGATCCAGGGTAATGTCGGCGTCGCAGGCGTGGCGCAGCAGCAGGCGATGCAGCGCTTCGAGTTGCGAAGGAGGTGGCGGCAGGTCATCGAGGACCTCGGTCATGGCCTGGCGGATCAAGGTGATATTGGCCGCCGGATCGTCGCCCAGGCGCTCACCGATACGCTGCGCCACCGGTGCGCTGAGCTCCACGAAGGAACGGTTGAAATTCTTGCCGCTGCCCAGTTCGAAACGCCCCATGTGGGCACTTTGCAGATGTTGATCCAGGCCGATGGGGTTGGCCACCGGCACCAGTTCGATCACGCCCTTGAGCATGCCCTGGGCTTCCAGGTCGTTGAGCCGCTGCTTCAGCTCCCAGGCGGTGCGCATGCCCGGCAGTTCATCGGCGTGCAGGCTGGCCTGGATGTAGGCCTTGCGCGGGCCGTGGCCGTAACGAAACACACTGAGCCGGCGTTCGGTGCCCAGGTGACTCCATGGCAAGGTATGGTCGATGCGTTGCATGAGGAACTCCGAATGGCGGCATGACGATAGGCGCAGGGTAAACAATCGCCCATGAAAAAGGCGGCCGGCCGGGTCAACGGCGGGCCACCTTGGGGTTCAGCGATTAATGCCCATAGACATCAAAGGCGAAGTATTTGTCCTGCACCTTCTTGTACGTGCCGTTGGCGCGGATTTCGGTGATGGCCGCGCTGAATTGATCGGCCAGGGCCTTATCGCCCTTGCGCACCGCAATGCCGGCGCCGCCGCCGAAGTATTTCGCGTCTTCATAAGTCGGGCCGACAAAAGCGAAGCCCTTGCCAGCGTCGGTTTTCAGGAAGCCTTCGTCGAGGGTGACCGAGTCGGCCAGCGTGGCGTCGAGGCGACCGGAGACCATGTCCAGGTTGGCTTCCTGCTGGGAGCCGTAGCGCACCAGGTCGATCCCGGCGGGTACCAGCACTTCGGTGGCGAAACGGTCGTGGGTGCTAGCGCGCAGCACACCGACTTTCTTACCCTTGAGTTCGGTCAGCGGATCCTTGACCGCGGTGCCTTCCTTCATCACGAAGCGCGCCGGGGTGTGGTAGTACTTGATGGTGAAATCAACGTTTTTCTTGCGATCGTCGGTGATGGTCATGGACGACAGGATCGCGTCGATTTTCTTCACTTTCAGCGCGGGGATCAGGCCATCGAACTCCTGCTCGACCCAGACGCACTTGACCTTCATCTGTTCACACAGCGCATCGCCGATATCGACGTCGAAGCCGGCCAGCTTGCCGTCGGGGGTTTTCATCGAAAAAGGTGGGTAACCGGCTTCGATCCCGAGGCGGATCGGCTTGGCGTCTTCGGCCACGGCCGACAGGGACAATACGGACAGTGCCAGGGCACCGAACATGGCTAGCTTCTTCATTTTCGCTCCTGAGTGCGCAGGTATTTTATTGGATCGTTATAGGCAGATTCATAGCAGCGTTCGGTCAGCAAAAACCGAAGTGGCCGGGAGTCTAGAGGGGCACTCAGGAGGGAAATTATGTTGAGGCGACAAATAGTTATAAAAACAGCCAGGTGCGTCCGGCGGTCACAGGATTTGCGAAAAGCCTGACAGGGAAACACTCCAAAGGCAGGTACACACCCTGTGGCAGATAACCCCTGTGGCGAGGGAGCTTGCTCCCGCTGGGCTGCGCAGCAGCCCCTTGGTGCCTCGCCTTTATTGGGGCCGCTGCGCGCCCCCTGT